>JAGBWF010000119.1 GCA_017629895.1 Clostridia bacterium | reverse complement strand
GAAGCGCAATGCGTGTATACCGTGAAGGACGGCAGAGTGCTCGGCGTGCGGTATGAGTTCGACGTAAAGCTGTTCGATACGCCGGCGTACGTTCCGGGATACAGCGTTCCCGAGTCCGATTATACGGTAGAGCTTCATATCGTTGCGAAGCTAAGCTATGAAAATTTCGGCGATCAGGTCGAAATTAAGGAATATAACGCAAAGGATCTAGAAATTTCTTCTTGACAAACCGAGCTTTTGGGTGTATAGTGGTTGCAAGCAAGAGCTCTGCTTATTAAAAATCAATATTAACGGGGTGCTGTATGAAAATACGGCTGAGAACATACCCGAGGAACCTGATGCGGATAATGCCGACGTAGGGAGCGCGCACAAGCCTTTTGTGTGCAATACTCAGTTATATGACCCCCG
Source organism: Clostridia bacterium (assembly GCA_017629895.1). GTDB lineage: Bacteria > Bacillota > Clostridia > Oscillospirales > CAG-382 > Coliplasma. Next base: position 39,221 of record JAGBWF010000119.1, on the reverse strand, counting down.
ATTTTTTCGGGGGTTTTATTTTTGGGAAGCCCGACCCTTGTATTTTGGGGCAAAAAGAAGTGTTTCCGCCGTTCCGGAAAGGAAAAAACAACAATATGAAACTGAAACAAACAAAAAGAGCAATCAACCTTCGCGCACTTTGCGAATCTGCGATACTTGTTGCGCTGGCAACCGTATTTTCGCTTTTGCGCTTCCCGCCGTTCAGAATCGACCTCTGGGCTCAGGGCGGAAGCATCGATTTCGTTATGGTGCCGATAATCATCCTCGGCTGGCGCAGAGGCTTCCGCTGGGCAATCCCCGCAGGACTTGCGCTCGGACTTATAGAGTGCCTTATCGCAGGCGGTATCGGCTGGGGTCTGCCGAGCGTGCTTCTCGATTACGTTCTGGCGTACGGTGCTGTCGGACTTGCGGGCTTTTTCAGAAACGAAAAATGGGGACTTCCCGTCGGCGCGGTTGTTGCCGCGTTCGCGAGATTCGTTATTCACTATATTTCGGGCGTAACGATATATAAAATCGCAGTCGGCGAATCGGTGGGCATCTTCGGAATGACCTTCGGCGATAATATGTCGTACCTCTATTCGCTCGTTTATAACGGCAGTTATATGCTCGGAAATATGATCATCGCGCTGATACTCGTGTTTATTCTTCAGGCACCGCTCCGCAAATTGCCTAAATAATACAATACGTTGAGTATCGTGTGTGAGAGCACATACAATATATTGAAATACATAAAAAATATAGAAAAATCCTCAAAAACACTTGATTTTTCTTGATTTTCGTGATATAATTGGTCGTTAAATTACGGGCGGTCCTCTGCGGCTCAGTACGAACGCCTAAGAAAAACGGAGGTAAAAGCCATGGATATTTTGAAGGCATTTACAAATGAGCAGCTTAAAACCGAAATCCCCGAATTCAACGTTGGTGATACCGTTAAGGTAGCACAGAGAATCGTCGAGGGAACAAGAGTCAGAACCCAGATCTTCGAGGGAACCGTTATCTGCAAGAAGAACGGCGGTATTTCCGAAACCTTCACCGTAAGACGTGTTTCCTACGGCGTTGGTACCGAAAAGACCTTCCCCCTTCACTCCCCGAACGTACAGTCTGTAGAAGTCGTTCGTCGCGGTAAGGTTCGCCGTGCTAAGCTCTATTATCTTCGCGATAAGGTCGGCAAGAACGCTAAGGTCAAGGAAAAAATCTAAATCGGCTCTTTGGTGTCTGCGTTTTTCCGCAGACACCTTTTCTTTATAACAAAAAGGATTTGATATAATGAACGAAAACGATAAGCTCGCGCTCGAAAACGGCGCCGAAGAAAGCGAAAAACCGAATAACGAAGCAGACGGATCCGAAGCTATGGCGACCGAGCGCAGCTTTACCGCCGCAAAGCTTACCCGTGTCGGCGAGGAAGCGGCGGAGGACGTGTCTGCCGAATCCGAAGATGTTGCGGCAGAAGCTGTCGGCGAATCGGGCGGGGAAGCGGTAAGCGAGACGCCGAAAAAGAAGAAGCCGCGCGTCGTGTCGGTTTACGATTATCTCGAAACCTTCTGCTATGCGCTCGCGCTAATGATGCTTTTGTTCCTCTTTGTCTTCCGCTACGTGTCGGTAGACGGCGAATCGATGATGGACACGCTTCACGATGAGGACAAGCTTATAATTTCCGACCTGTTTTATACCCCCGAAACAGGCGATATAGTGGTTATAAACCCCGAAAGCCACGGCGGAAGCGGCGAGCCGATTATAAAGCGCGTTATCGCAACCGAGGGACAGACGGTTTATATCGACTATGAAAAATGGGAGGTATACGTCGACGGAGTCAAGCTCGACGAGCCGTATATAAATGCAATGCGAGAAATCGAGCAGCAACGCTGGGGCGATGACGTCGCTATGCACGGCACGACGGTTCCCAAATACAAGCAGGAATTTACCGTCGGCAAGGGCAAGGTTTTCGTTATGGGCGACAACCGAAACAATTCGAAGGACAGCCGCTCGCGTGAGTACGGCGAAATGGACGAAAACCGAATTTTAGGCAGAGTTATAATAAGACTTACGCCCGATTTCGGAATAGTCGAATAAGGAGTTAAAAATGGCTGAAATAGTCTGGTATCCCGGACATATGGCGAAGGCGAAGCGTTTGATAAAGGAAGCGCTTCCGAATATAGATATGGTTATCGAGCTGCTCGATGCGCGTGCGCCGCTGTCGAGCACAAATCCCGATTTCAAGAGCCTTTTCGGCAATAAGCCGACGCTCACACTGCTTACGAAATGCACTCTTGCAGACCCCGAGCAGACAAAGCTCTTCGAGCAGGCACTTCGCGGTGCGGGAAGAGAGGTTATCGCAATCGATTGCAAGACCGGACTCGGTATCAAAAACATTCAGAACGGAATAAAGACGCTGATGCGCGAAAAGCTCGAGCGCGATGCCGCAAGAGGAATAAAGCGTCCGATAAGAGCGATGGTCGCGGGAATAACGAACGTCGGCAAATCCACTCTTATAAACACCATCAGCGGCACGAAAAAGGCGGTTGCGCAGGACAGACCCGGCGTAACCCGACACAATTCGCGCATTTCGGTGCCCTCGCTCAATCTTGAGCTGACCGACACCCCCGGTATTTTGTGGCATAAGTTTGATGATGCGCTTATCGGCGTAAAGCTTGCCTGCCTCGGTTCGATCAGAGATGAAATTCTCGATACGCTCGATCTAACGTGTCGGCTTATCGGTCTTTTGCGCGTCGATTATTCGCACTGCCTCACCGAAAGATTCGGCATAGAGGTATGCGAAACCGACAGCGATTACGATATTTTCGAAAAAATCGGCAGAAGACGCGGATTTTTGCGCTCGGGCGGGGTTATCGACGAGGATCGCGCGGCAGGCGTTATACTCGATGAATTCCGCGCAGGCAAAATCGGAAGAATAACACTGGACAGGGTTAAATAAAATGGCTCTTGAATGGCAGTACGAAATATCGTTTCGAGAAAACGGCGAAGAGATCGTTTGCGGATGCGACGAAGCGGGCAGAGGACCCCTCGCCGGACCCGTCGTTGCGGCGGCGGTGATATTGCCCGAGGGCTTGGTTATCGAGGGGCTTGACGATTCGAAAAAGCTCAGCGATAAAAAGCGCGAGGCACTGTATAAAACCATTCGCGAAAGCTGTGTCGATTGCGCCGTCGGATATGCGAGCGTTTACGAGATAGAAAAGCATAACATTCTGAACGCATCGATGCTTGCGATGAACCGTGCGGTAGAAAAGCTTCGGATAAAGCCCGAGCTCGTTCTTGCCGACGGAAATATCGTGCGCGGCTTCAAGGTTAGGGCTGTGCCGGTTATAAAGGGCGATTCGCTTTGCCCCTCGATAGCGGCGGCTTCTATTCTTGCAAAGGTAACGCGAGACCGCTTGCTCGACGAGCTCGAGGTTTTGTACGGCGGATACGGCTTCGGCAAGCATAAGGGATATGCAACGAAGGCACACAGACAAGCTCTGCTCGAGCTTGGAATAAGCCCCGTGCACCGACCGAGCTTTTTGAAAAAGCTTTTGGGTACAGGCGATGAAAACAAATAAATCAATCGGAGATCTCGGCGAAAGCATGGCCGAAAAATATCTGAAACGCAAGGGCTGGCATATTTTGTCGCGTAATTTCCTCGTGCGCGGCGGAGAGATAGACGTTATCGGCTACCGAAACGGAATCCTTGTGTTTTTCGAGGTAAAGACGCGCTCGAGCGAAAGCTTCGGCAGACCGAGCGACGCTGTCGACGGGAAAAAGGTCGAAAGTATAAAAAGAGCCTCCGCCGAATTTTTGAAATGCTACGGCAGAGGCGGCAGAATAAGCGTTTTTTATCCCTTTGGGACAGAAATAAAGCGTAGGATACGAAAAACGCGTATCGACGTTATCGAGATATTCTTGGGCGGAGAGGAGCTCCGCATAAATCACATCAAGGACTGGGAAAACAGGCTATGAACTACATCAGCACCCGCACCGCAAACAGCGAAAAGTATTCTGCGGCATACGTTATCAAAAAGGGACTCGCTTCCGACGGAGGACTCTACGTTCCCGAAAGCATTCCCGCTCTTAAAAAGGAGGATATCGATGCTCTCGTAGAAATGAGCTATACCGAGCGTGCGGCATATATCCTTTCGCTTTTTCTTACCGACTATACAAAGGAAGAGCTTGAAAATGCAGCAAACGCGGCATACAGTGCCGAAAAATTCGGCGGTCCCGCGGCGCCTATTGCACGCGTCGGCGGCGATTACTTTTTAGAGCTCTGGCACGGCCCGACAAGCGCATTCAAGGATATGGCGCTTCAGATAATGCCCCGACTTCTTTCGCTCTCGCTCGGCAAGACCGGCGAGGAAAAGGATGCGTATATCCTCGTTGCGACAAGCGGCGATACCGGCAAGGCGGCGCTTGAGGGCTATTGCGATATCGACCGTGTTCGTATTCAGGTGTTCTATCCCGTCAACGGCGTTTCGAACATTCAGAAGAAGCAAATGGCTTCGCAGAAGGGAAATAACGTAAACGTTGTTGCGATAAACGGCAATTTCGACGACGCGCAAAGCGGCGTAAAGGCTATTTTTGCCGACGAAAACGCGAAAAAAGCACTCGAGGAAAAGGGACTTTTCTTCTCGAGCGCGAATTCGATCAACTGGGGCAGACTTGCTCCCCAGATCGTGTATTACGTTTCGGCGTATTGCGATCTTGTCAAGGAAGAGGAGATAAAGTACGGCGATAAGCTTGATATCACCGTTCCGACCGGCAATTTCGGCAACATTCTCGCCGCGTATATCGCGAAAAAGATGGGACTGCCGCTCGGCAAGCTCGTCTGCGCCTCCAACAAAAACGATATTCTTACCGATTTTATCAATAAGGGCGTTTACGATAAGCGCCGTGAATTTTTCACAACCGTTTCTCCCTCGATGGATATTCTTATCTCGAGCAACCTCGAGCGCCTGCTCTGGTTCGTGCTCGGCGCCGATAAAACCCGCGAATGTATGGAAAAGCTCGCTCGTGAGGGTGTGTATTCGCTCGACGAGGAGAGCATGAAGCTCATCCGCGAGGATTTTGCGGGATATTCCTGCTCCGAGGAGGAAACGAAGAAGACGATTTCCGAGCTTTTCGACGAATACGGCTATCTTTGCGATACCCATACCGCCGTTGCGGCGAATGCGGCAAAGCAATATAAGAGCGAAAAGGGCAATAAGATGCTCGTCGTTTCGACAGCTTCGCCCTATAAATTCGCGCCCGCGGTGCTTTCTGCGCTCGGCGAGGAGGTTCCCTCCGACGATTTCGATGCGCTCGATAAGCTTTTTGCGGTAACCAAATGCGCGATCCCCAAAAACCTTGCAAGCCTTCGCGAAGCGGAGGTAAGGTTCACAAAAACCGTCGAGCCCGAGGATATGATAAACAGCCTTTAATATGTAACGCGCCGAAAAGCGCGTGATTCAGCCGAGAGTTTTCTGCTTGTAGGTGGCGCAAACCGTTTGCGAGCAGTTCTGCGCTGTCGAGGGGCCGACCGTTATCTTCGGCGCGGTGCAGTAGTGCACTCCGTCGTGGTAGGCACAGCTCATAACACTGCAGGAAATGCCCTGGATATGCTTGGGGACCTGGTTGAAGGAAATATCGTTCATCTTTCTACTCCTTTTTTGAATTTCTGCCTTTATTATTTGCAAAAAAACAAAAATTATTACGGAGAAAGCAAATGTCGGTTTTTACGATTGCAGATCTGCATCTTTCGCATACAACGAATAAGCCGATGGATATTTTCGGACCGCGCTGGGAAAACCATACCGAAAGACTGCGCGAAAATTGGCAGGCATTGATAAAGCCCGAGGACACTGTGATAATCGCAGGCGATATTTCTTGGGGTATGCGAAGCGACGATGCGCTTGCCGATCTCGAATTTATCGAGGGATTGAACGGAAAAAAGATAATCGCCAAGGGTAATCACGATTATTGGTGGCAGACGATGAAGAAAATGTATGAGCTGCGCGATGAAATAGGCGCTTTCAGCATAGATTTTCTTTTCAATAACGCCTATATCGCCGAGGATTACATCATCTGCGGAACACGCGGCTGGTTTCCCGAAAGCAACTATGGCCCCGACGACGAAAAAATCGTAAACCGCGAGGCAGAACGCCTGCGCACCTCGATACTTGCGGGGCTGAAGCTGAAGGAGGAAAATCCCGAAAAGGAAATGCTCGTGTTTTTGCATTATCCCCCCGCCTATGGCAACGTGAAATGCGAGCGCATCTGCGAGGTTATTCATCAATACGGCATAAAGCGCGTTTTTTACGGGCATCTGCACGGCGCGCAAAAATCACGCCTGATTCATCAGATCGCAGGCGCACAGCTTACACTCGTCGCTGCCGATTGGGTGGATTTCACGCCTGTAAGAATTTGAAATAAAACCTCAATTAAGCGAGAGAAGGTCTTAAAAAGGCTTTTTCTCGCTTTTTATCGCTTGACAAAACATAAAAGCTCGGGCTATTACGGCAATAACGGACGGCAAGACCGCAAACAGACAGCTCCCGAAAGGGAAATATAAGCAAAGAATATCACTGAATAAAAAGAACCGCCCGAAAAAGAGAAATCAAACTCTTTTTTCGGGCAGTTTTGTCTTATACTGTTACATTTCAAAACCAAAACCTCCGAGCTGATCGGAGGCTTTGCTTTATGCTTTTATTCCAAAATGTTGCTGGTTATGAACTGAACGCCCCAAGAAACGAGTCTTTCTGCATCGTCCTTGTTATCGACGGTCCATACGTTGACCTCAATACCTTTATCGAGGAATGCACGTACCTGAGCTTCTTCGGTGAACGCGCCGTGCCAGATATCGAGACCGAAGTTGTGCTCTGCAAGGCGTTCGAGAAGGCCTTCGTCGAGCCTGCCGGTGAGGAACTGGCAACGTGCTTCGGGGCAAACGTTACGGAGATTTACAAGGTTTTCGAATGCGAAGGAGATGAAGATCATCTTTTCGAGGCAGTATTCAGCCTTTACGATTTCGACAACCTTTGCCATATTTTCTTCGCTGAAATAGCCCTTGAATTCGAGAACGCAAACCTTGTCGTAGGTCTTGCAGATACGAAGGTAATCGGTCATGGTGGGGATGCGAAGGTCAACTCTGCCGCGTTCGCCGTTCTTTTCGAAAAGCTGAACAGACTGGAGAGTCTGAAGAGTGGACTGCTCGGGAATGATGTTGTCGCCGCCGCAACGAACAGCATCGTTATCGTGGAGAAGAATGAAGTTGCCGTCTGCGGTAACGCGAACGTCGGTTTCGATACCGAAATAGCTTCTGTTACCTGCCGCTACGAATGCAGCCGCGGTGTTTTCTCTTTCGATACCCGAAAGACCTCTGTGCGCAACTATAAGCGCGTCGCCCTTGTTGATTTTAATGGTATCCATTTTTGCCTCCTATTTTGCAACAATGTTGAAAATTTTATCTTTGATATAGATCTTCTTGATAATCTGCTTGCCCTCGAGAGAAGCCATAATGCCTTCGTTTTTGGTTATGATTTCCCAAACGGCATCCTCCTCTGCGCCTGCGGGGATAACGATTACGCCCTTGAGCTTACCGCAAACCTGAACCGCGATTTCCTTTTCGTCATCGACGGTGAGCGCTTCATCGTATTCGGGCCATTTTGCAACCGAGCAGAAGCCGCTTCCGCCAAGCGATACCCACATTTCCTCGCAGATATGGGGCGCAAACGGAGAGAGAAGCTTTGTAAGAACGAGCAGGCTTTCCTTATCGATCGAGCCGAGGTCGTAGATCTCGTTCATAAAGCTCATCATCGCCGCGATAGCGGTGTTGAACTTCATGGTATCGATATCGTTTGTAACCTTTTTAATAGTTTTGTGGAGCGAACGAACGAGGCGGTCGTTCTTTTCGCCGAGCATTTCATCGAGCGCCGCGAAGCGTTCAAGGAATCTCTTGCAGCCGCGTACCGAGCTCTGCGACCAGGGAGCCGCCGATGCGTAATCGCCCATAAAGAGCGTGTAGGTACGCAAAACGTCTGCGCCGTATTCATCGACAACGTCGTTCGGGTCGATAACGTTGCCCTTGGATTTACTCATCTTATCGCCGTCGGGACCGAGAATAAGTCCCTGCGCGGTGCGCTTTGCATAAGGCTCTGCAACCGGAACGAGTCCCATATCATAAAGGAACTTATGCCAGAAGCGAGAATAGATCATGTGGCGGGTAACGTGCTCCATACCGCCGTTATACCAATCGACAGGGAGCCAGTATTTGAGCTTTTCCTCTGCCGCGAAGAAATCGCTGTTTTTGGGGTCGCAATAGCGGAGGAAGTACCACGAAGAGCCTGCCCACTGAGGCATGGTATCGGTTTCGCGCTTTGCATCGCCGCCGCATTTGGGGCACTTGCAGTTGACGTAGGAATCGATTCTTGCCAAAGGCGATTCGCCGCCCTGACCGGGAGCAAATTCCTCCATATCGGGAAGACGGAGGGGAAGCTCCTCATAGGGAACGGCAACCATACCGCACTTTTCGCAGTGAACTATCGGAATGGGCTCGCCCCAATATCTCTGGCGGTTGAACGCCCAGTCCTTCATTTTATACTGAACGCCGCCCTCGCCGCAGCCGAGCTTTTCGAGCTCTTCGATTGCACGGCGGATAGAATCCTTTTTGTTGCTAAAGCCGTTGAGGAAGCCCGAATTTACCATTTCGCCGTCGCCGGTATATGCCGCCTCCTCGATGTTGCCGCCCTTGATTACCTCGATAATATCGATGCCGAACTTCTTCGCAAAATCGTAGTCGCGTTCATCGTGCGCGGGAACCGCCATAATTGCGCCCGTGCCGTAGCCCATCATAACGTAATCGGCGATATATATCGGGATTTCCTTGTTGGTTACGGGGTTGATTGCGCTAATGCCCTCGATACGAACGCCGGTCTTGTCCTTGACAAGCTGTGTGCGCTCAAATTCGGTCTTTTTCGCACATTCTGCGCGGTAGCCCTCGATAGCATCCATATTCTTGATGCTTTCGGCATATTTATCGATAAGCGGATGCTCGGGCGCCATAACCATAAAGGTTACGCCGAAAAGGGTGTCGGGACGGGTGGTGTATATGCGGAGGGTTTCGTCCTTGTCTGCGAGTCTGAAGTTGACAAACGCGCCCTCGGACTTGCCGATCCAGTTCACCTGCTGCTGCTTGATGTTGGGGAGATAATCAACCTCCTCAAGACCTGTCAGGAGCTTGTCGGCATATTCGGTGATACGCAAATACCAAACGTCCTTCGATTTCTGAACGATATCGCTGTGGCAGATATCGCACTTTCCGCCCTGAGAGTCCTCGTTCGAAAGAACGACCTTACATTCGGGGCAGTAATTTACGAGCGCGGTATCGCGGAAAACAAGACCCTGCTCGAACATTTTAAGGAATATCCACTGCGTCCATTTGTAATAATCGACGTCGGTGGTATCGACAACGCGCGACCAGTCGAAAGCAAAGCCTGCGCGCTTGAGCTGACCTGTGAATTTTTCGATATTTCTGTCGGTAACGGCTCTCGGGTGCATACCGGTTTTGATAGCGGTGTTTTCGGTGGGAAGACCGAATGCGTCGAAGCCCATGGGGAACATAACGTTATAGCCCTCCATACGCTTCTTGCGCGAGATTACCTCCAAGCCGGAATAAGCCTTGATATGACCGACGTGCATACCTGCTCCGCTGGGGTAGGGGAATTCGACAAGTGCAAAGAACTTCGGCTTTTCGCTGCCCTTTTCGCCGGGGTCAGCGGCTTCGAAAATCTTCGCCTCGTCCCATTTGTCCTGCCATTTTTTCTCTATGCTTTTAAATTCGTGTTTCATTCCTCTGATCCTCCGAATTTGATTTCATTTCCGCTCCAAAGGCGTTCGAGCTTATAAAAATCGCGTGCCTGTGAGGTGAATACGTGGATGACCACGCAACCGTAATCGAGAAGCGTCCAGGCATCGCCCGAAGCACCTTCGATATGGCTCGGCTCGATTCCGAGCTCCTCCTTCAGCTTGAATTCAACCTCGCCTGCGAGTGCGCGAACGTGGGTATTCGAGGTACCTGTCGCAAGAACGAAGTAATCGGCGAGAATTGTCTGCTCGCTTACCTCGAGCGTGGTAACGTCCATACCCTTTTTGTTGTCAAGTGTATTTGCGGCAAGCTCGGCTATCGCTCTTGCCTGCTCTCTTTGCATTTTTTCGTTGTTCATCGTTTTCCTTTCCCAACGTCAGAATTTAATCGCGTTGAGCTGATTTATATAGTAGTTTCTCGCCTCGATAGTGGCGTGATTTATGGTTTTTTCTTCGGCGATAAGGTATTTTATCGTCGTATCGAAGGATTTTACAAGAGTTTTGTGGAGCGCGGTGGTTTTGTCGAGCTCCTTTTTCATCGCCTTGTTATAAAATTCGCGAAGCTTCACACAGCCCGCATCGTCGCGGAAATCCTCGATATAATCCGCGAGATATATGACAATTTCGAAGGGCGACATCGCAGGCTTGCCCGTGGTGTGCCAGTAAATTGCCGAGCAGGCGTCGCTCGGAAGCGAAAACAGATGCGATGCAAGCATAGCCGCGGTTTTCGAATGTATAAGCTTTGTGTTTGCCTTTTCCTCTTCGGTGAGCTCGATGTTATATTGCATACAGAGCTCCAGCTGACGCTCGATGCTGTATTCCTTCGTGAAATCGTGCATAAGCGCGGCAAGCTCGACCGCTTTTAAATCGAGTGCAGGGAAGTGAGCCTTTGCCAGCTCCTTTGCACATTCGGCAACGCCGAAGGTGTGGCGCATTCTGCGCTCGGACAAATTCATTGCCGAAATAATACCGTTTGCATCGGTCATTATCTGTATAGCCCCCGTTCTTCAATATATTCGTATACTCCTTCGGGAAGGAGCGATCTATCGCGGGTTTCGCGAAAGTCTGTCGAGGAAATCTCTATTTCCGTGTTGTTCAAAAGCAATATTTCCTTGCTCGTGAGCGCGGAGATCCTTTCGGCGTGCAATTTTGTATCGCGCCTTCCGCGGTATGCAACGACAAGCGTCGCCATATCGGTGATATCCTTATAATTCTTCCATTTATCGAACCTGTCGATCCAATCGTCGCCGATAAGCAGAAACAGCTCGTCGCAGGGATGTGCAAGCTTTATTTCGGAAACGGTGTCGCAGGTGTAGCTCATACCGCCGCGTTTAAGCTCGGTATCGCTTATTACAATCCTTTCCTGCCCCGAAAAAGCAAGCTCGAGCATTTTTATCCTGTCCCCGCCCGAAACGCCGTGAGAATTTTTCAACGGCGGAATATTATTCGGAATTATATACAGCGTATCGAGCGAAAGCTTTTCGATAAATTCAAGCGCAATCGCCTTGTGCGCCTTGTGTATCGGATTAAAGGTTCCGCCGAAAATGCCGATTTTATTCCTCGTCATCCCAGTTGTGCCAAACCTCTGTAACGTCGTCGTTGTCCTCGAGCGCTTCGAGAAGTCTGTTCATCATTTTTATCTGGTCCTCGTCATCAAGACGGATATAGTTCGAAGGAATCTTTTCGGGGTCTGCAGACTCGATGGTATAGCCCTTCGCCTCGAGTGCCTCGCGCACCTCGGTAAGCTCGCTCACGTCGGTGAACACCTCGCCGTGTCCGTCCTCGCTTGTGAAATCGAGCGCGCCCGAATCGAGAGCCGCTTCCATAAATTCGTCCTCGTCCTTAATGCCCGAAACGACAACAACGCCCTTTTCGGCAAAGAGATAGGAAACGCAGCCGCTGGTGCCGAGATTGCCGCCGAATTTATCGAAATAATGGCGAACCTCTCCCGCAGTTCTGTTGCGGTTGTCGGTAGCCGCTTCGACGATAATTGCAACGCCGCCGGGACCGTAGCCCTCGTAGGTAAGCATTTCGTACTGAACGCTTTCCGCGCCCGAAGCCTTTTTGATAACGCGATCTATATTGTCGTTGGGCACGTTAAGGCTTTTTGCCTTTGCAATAAGGTCGCGGAGTCTTGTGTTCGAGGTGGGCTCGGGACCGCCGTCGCGTACCGCGATAGCGATTTCCTTACCGATCTTTGTAAAGACCTTTGCGCGCTGTGCGTCGGTCTTTTCCTTTTTGTGCATTATATTCTTCCATTTGGAATGTCCGGACATAGAATTTTCCTCCGAAAAATTAGGTTATAGGTAATAGTGAAAAGTGAAAAGGTAAGGTTGATTTTTGCTTTGCAAAAATCTTCAGAAAAATTATTGTAAAACCCGCCGAAGCGGTACGGGGTCCCCGAAAATGCCTGCATTTTTGGGGAGAGAATCGACTTATATTTCTTCCGTTCTCTTTATTCCGAGAAGATCGAGGCAGGTGCCGAGAATATTTCTCGATGCCTCGGTAAGCGCAAGGCGGAACTGCTCGGTTTCGCCGCCCGAGCCTAAAATACGGCAGTTGTGGTAGAACTGGTTGAAGAGAGTGCAGATATTAAGCGCATAGCGCGAAATAATGCTCGGCTCGTATTCGTTTGCGGCACGCTTCACGGTGTCCTCAAATTCGCAAAGCTTGCGGATAAGCTCTGCCTCCTCGGAAACGGGGGTATAGGAGGAATAATCCTTTCCGCCCTCGCCTCTGCGAAGCACGCTTGCCGCACGCGCATAGGTATACTGAACGTAGGGGCCTGTGTTGCCCTCGAAGGAGAGGGTGCCCTCCCAGGTGAAGTTGGTGTCTTTTATACGGCTGTTCGAAAGCGCGCTGAAGAGAACCGCGCCGATACCGACAGCCTCCGAGATTTCTTCCTTGTTTTCCAGTGCGACGTTCTTTTCCTCGATAATAGCTCTTGCCTTTGCAACCGCTTCATCGAAAACGTCGTTGAGAAGAATGATGTTACCTGTACGCGATGCGAGCTTTTCGCCGCCGAACGACATCGTGCCGTAGGGGATATGAACGAGGTCCTTTGCCCATTCCTTGCCCATAAGCTCGGTTACCTTGAACCACTGTGCAAAGTGGAGCGACTGTCCCGCGCTGGTAACGTAAAGACATTTATCGAACTTGTATTCGTTGTATCTGTCCTGCGCCGCCGCAATATCGCGGGTGGGGTAAAGGGTGGTGCCGTCGCGCTTGAGAATAAGCGCGGGGGGCATATTCCATTCCGAAAGATCGACGATAGATGCGCCGTCATCGAGCTTTAAGAGCTCTTTTTCGCGCAGCTCTTCGACGATTGCGGGCATTTTATCGGTATAAAAGCTTTCGCCGCCCCAAACGTCGAATTCGATGCCCAGTCTTTTATAGGTCATCGTGTATTCACGCATCGAGATTTCCTTGAAAAGACGCCAGATCTCCAAGTATTCCTCGTTTCCGCTTTCGAGCTCTCTGAAAGCGGCGCGCGCCTGATCGTTAAGCGAGGGATCCTTTTCGGCTTCCTTGCCGAAGAGGACGTATATACGCTCGAGCTCCTTGATGCCCTCGCGCTCGAGAGTTTCGCGGTCGGACCATTTCTTGAAAGCAACTATCTGCTTGCCGTTCTGGGTGCCCCAGTCGCCGAGATAGTTTATCGAAACGGTCTTATAACCGATAAAATCATATATATTGCGTACTGCGTTACCGATAACCGTCGTGCCGAGGTGTCCGAGATGGAAACGCTTTGCGATATTGGGGGAGGAAAAGTCGAGCACTACGGTTTTTCCTTCGCCGATAGCGGAGAGGTTCTTATAATCGTTGTTAAGAACGGCTTTGAGGTCGGTAAGATACTTCGCGCTTCCGAAGAAGAAATTAAGATAACCGCCGACAGCCTCTATCTTTTCGACACCCTCGATTTCGCCCAATGCGCCCGCAAGCTCGGATGCGATACCGTCGGGACGGGTACGCAAAAGCTTCGAAAGCTTGAAGCAGGGGAGAGCGAGATCGCCCATTTTGGAATCGGCAGGTGTTTCGAGAAGCGAAAGAGCGTCGCAGACAGCGAGAGAAGCGCCCTTCGAGGCAACATATTCGCTAACCTTTTCGCATATCGTGTTCTTGATGTTACTCATATTTAAGCTCTACTTTCCGAGTGTATAATTATTATATAATATTATCATATAAATGCCCGAAAATCAAGCATAAACCAAGCTTTTTAGCCTCTTATACGGCAATTTTTTCAAGCAAAGGAGCGATATTGTGGAAATACATACGGTTTTATCGGGAGAAACCCTTTATTCTATCGCACGGCGGTATAACGTCGAGCCGTCGGTGCTCGCCTTCAACAACGATATTTCCGACCCCTACCGCCTTCCGATCGGTCAACCGATTGCGATAGTTTACCCGAAGCAAACGCATACCGTCGCTCTCGGCGAAACGCTTTTTTCCATCGCTTCGCGATACGGCGTGAGCATCAACCAAATATACCGAAACAACCTTTTTCTGAACGGAAGCCCGAGCGTTTCCGTCGGACAGACGCTTTTTATCGATATCGAAAGAGAGCCTCTGGGGAGCTTTGCGACGGGCGGATACGCCTATCCCTTCGTTTCGCAAGCCCTGCTTCGCCGCGCACTGCCGTTTATGAGCTCGCTTATGCCCTTTACCTACGGCTTCCGCGAGGACGGAACGCTCGTTATTCCCGATGACGAGGCGATGATCTCCGCCGCGCTCGATTACGGAACCGAGCCGATAATGCACCTTTCCACGCTTACCGATAACGATAATTTTTCGGTCGAGCTCGCAAATACGCTTTTCGATTCGCCCGCGCTCCAAGCGACACTGCTCGATGCGGTGATTTCGAATATGCAGAGCAAGGGATATACCTCGCTCGACGTCGATTTCGAGTTTCTGGGGAGAGAAAACGCCGTTCGTTACGCCGAATTTATTTCCTATTGCGTTTCGCGCCTGCACCCATACGGCTACGGTGTGATGACTGCGCTTGCGCCGAAAACCTCGGATTCACAGCAGGGCGCGCTTTACGAGGGACACGATTACGCGCTTCTCGGCGAGGCGGCGGATGCGGTACTGCTTATGACTTACGAATGGGGCTACACCTACGGTCCGCCTATGGCGGTTTCGCCGATAAAGCCGGTGCGCGACGTGGTCGATTACGCGCTCACAAGAATACCCGCCGAAAAAATACTGCTCGGCATATCCAATTACGGCTACGATTTCACGCTTCCGTATATTCAGGGTGTTTCGCGCGCAACCTCGGTTTCGACAAAGCGTGCCTTTTCGCTCGCCTCGGAATACGGTGCCGAGATATTTTTCGATAAAAACGCGCTCGCTCCCTATTTCGATTACACGGCAGACGGAAAGGCGCATCGCGTGTGGTTCGAGGACGTACGCTCGATATCCGCAAGACTTCGGCTTATGGCGGAAAAGGGCTTGCGCGGTGCTTTGTGGTGGAATCTTGACCGAGAAAACAATCAGAGCCTTATCGCCATAAACGACCTGATTGATATAAAAGGTCTGCAATTATACCCGAATTCGCAGTAATGCTTCAAAAAGCTTCAGCTTGCGCCGCTATTCAATCGGGATATTATATTTTCCCGCTCTGACAACCGAAATATATAAAACAACACAAAAAATTCGCTTCGGCTTCGACAAACCGCGCACCACGTTTTTAGTATAATGAGCATCCAGAACAAAAAGAAACGGAACGTGGAAAAATGGAAAACACAGGATTAAAAATCAGACTGAGGGAACGAAAATCGGGGATAATATACGCGGCATTGGGCTTTTTACTCGGACTTGCACCGCTCGCCTCGGAGGTAATGCCGTTCGGCTGTGCGTTTTTGTGCGCGGTGCCGAAAAAGTCGAGAAAAAGCTGTTTTTACGGGGTGCTCGCGGCTTCCTTTTTCGATATATGCGTGCCGCTTGCGCTGTTTTGCGCGGTTTATCTTTATTTGGTGCTTGCCGCAAAGGAAAAGCAGGGCGGTGTGCGGCTTTATACACGGCTTTTGCTTTCGCTGTCGCTATCTGCGTTGCGCGCGGCGTATATCGCGATCGGCGGTATAAGCGACATAAACGGAATTTTCCGTCTGCTTGCCGCCGTTATCGCATATCCCGTTTTCACCTATGCGTTTTCGGGGTATTTCGACAGCAAAAAAGAGCTTCACGTTAAGCGTTACGATGCCTCACTTCTTGCATTCGCCTTTGCCTTTTCGGTATTGCTTTCCCGCTTCGAGCTTTCGGGCGTAGCGCTTTCCTTTATTCCCGCCTGCGCCTGCACGCTTTGCGCGGCAAGAACTCGCGGCTTTGCCTTCGGGGGTGCCTGCGGAGTGCTTTGCGGACTTGCTTCGGGCGGGGCGGCGACGGGTGCGCTCGGTGTGCTCGGAATGACCTACGGCTTGCTTGTAAACGAGATAGAGCCGCTTGCGCTTTGTCTTTCCTTTATGCTTTCGGTAACGGGATATTTTTATCTTTCGGGCGGCGAGGGCACCGAGATAGCGATAGGGATGCTTCTTGCGGTGTATTCGATATTTATACCGCTCCGCAAGAAAATGCCGATATATAAAAGCGTCGGCTCGAGCGCCGAAAAACGCGCCCACGACAGAAGGATCTCTCGCTATGCGGCGGCGTTTTCCTCGCTTTCCTCGCTGTTTTACAGCGTTTCGGAAAGCACGCGTGCGACGACGGTAACCGACCTGAACGAAAATATAGTTCGCATTGTCGAAAGGCATTGCTCGCATTGCGACGGGTGCGAGCTTGAGCGGAGCGAGTTATCCGACTTTTTCACAAGCGAGATCCGCCGAAACGGTGTTGCGGCATATTCGAAAATCCCCGTGCACATAAGCTCGCGCTGTCCGAACGCCTGCGCAATGGCGCGCGAGATAAATAATCTGCCCGTAATGCGCGAGCGCGAGGGCGAGAGGGGATTAAGGCAGATGGCTGACGAGTATTCCGCCTTTTCGACGATACTTATCGACGCGGCAAAGAGGCAGGACTCGGATTGCTCCTCAGACAAGGAGCTTGCACGGAGGATAAAGAAAAGGCTTGCCGAATCGGACGTCTTCTGCGACGGAGTGCGCGTGCTCGGCGAGCGATGCCGCGAGATAACTGTTTACGGCGTCGAGCCCGAAAGGATAAAGGCGACTCCGAACGCGATATCGGCAATCGTCGCATCGGAATGTAAAACGGCTATGTCTCCGCCCGATTTCGTGCTTCACGACGGCTATACGCTTATGAAGCTCAGCTCCGTGCCCTCGATACACGTTGAATTTGCCAAAATATCCGAGGCAAAAACAGGCGAAACGGTGTGCGGGGATACCGTGAGCGTTTTCGAAAACGACGATAAATACCTTTATTGCCTCGTTTCCGACGGTATGGGAAGTGGCAGAGACGCCGCGCTGACAAGCAGGCTTTCGGCGATAATGCTCGAAAAGCTTCTCGCCGTGGGCGCGGAAAAGGAAAGCGCGTTAAGGCTTTTGAACAAAGCGCTTGTCGAAAAGGAGGAGGAGGTTTTCGCGACGGTCGACCTGCTTGAAATCGACCGACTTTCCGCCCGTGCGACGCTTATAAAGGCAGGCGCCGCTCCGACGCTCGTTATAAGAAAGGGGAACGCCGTGATGCTCGAGGCACGCACCCCTCCCGCAGGGATTATGAAAAGCGTTATTGCCGAGAAAAAGAGCTTTCCGCTCGAAAAGGGCGATATGATAGTAATGCTGAGCGATGGTATTTTGCAGACCGGCAGCGAAAACCGTATCCTGCCCGAAACAAATATTCCGCCGATGCCGAGCGCGCGTGCGCTTGCCTCGAAAATCATCCGCGAGGCGCGCAAAAACAGCGAAACCGCCGATGATATGTCGGTCTGCGTTTTGAGAGTGTATTAGGAATGTAAGATGCAAAAAACGAGAGGACCCCTTTTATAAAATGGGTCCTCTCGTGCTCTCTCCCGAAAATTTTTATATATAAAAATTTTTTGTGTGTCATTGTTGCGTTAATTTTAAGTGTTGGTTTAATAAATAAAGCAAAAGTGTACCTTCGTTCCCGAGGGTACACTTTATTTTTTTATAAAAATATTTATTCCGCCGAGAATACGCAGGAATCCTTGACCTTTGCAACAGCCTTTGCGGTCTGCTCGTCATAATAGAAGAGCGAGAACTGCCATTGCGACGGATGAACGTCGAGGTGGTTGAATATCTTGCCCATAACCCTGCCGATAACCTCGTTTTCGGTGTTCGGCTTGAAATCGATTACGAAAACGCTTCCGAAAAAGCTTTCGGTTACGGTTTTGCGGACAAGGAATATCCTGCTTATTGCGTTTTCGTCGATACTGCGGATATATGCAAGTATCTCCTCGAGCATTCCCTCGGGGAAGCCCTCTTCCTTCGAAAGATTGTCGGTGGGGAGCAGGCAATCGAGGCGCGAATATTCGTCCTCGTAGCGTTGTGCCTCCTCTGCCGCACGCTCGCGGTATTCATCGAGCTCGGCTTGATAGCCGTTTATACAGCAGAAATCGCCGATGGCGTTCATACCGTCGCGCGCATAGTTACTGTTTATTTCTATGGCGCGGTAGATAAGCGGTATGCCCGATTTATCGTATTCGAAGAGAAGCATCAAGCCCTTGCAGAAGAGCGCGTGCGCCGTTTCGGATTCGTTTTCCGCCGTTTCGATAATTCTGTCGCAGGCTTCTTTCAGCTCATCGAAAAGCCAAAAGGCTCTGAGCAGGTTAAGTATATCGCGGGAGTTTTCGCTGTCGAGAGGCTTTCCGTTTTCAAACCATTCGTCGAGCCTTGACTTCGGCTCGAGATATTCGGTTTTTCGCTCCTCGGGGTAGCGCTCCTTGCGGTCCTCATATATCGTGCGGTTGACCGAGGCGCGCGCTCTTTCGGCTTCGTCGCGGAGCTCGGTTTTTTCGCTTCTTTCGGGGAAGGTAACGGTATAATCCGAAATACCGAGCGCCTCCATACGCAATCTGAGAATCGGGTGCGAGGAAATCCTCGGCTGGATCTCGCGGAAGGAGAGCTCCTTCCAGAAATCGCCGCGCTCTGCGGCGGCAATGCGGAACTTATCGGCATAAATATCCGCGAGGTTTTCATACATCGTTTCGGGCGCATAGAAATGGTCGTCCATAAACAAATGCAGTTCGTCGCTGAAGCGTGCGTAATATTGCATCTTCGCCAAGCCGTTCATTGCCGCTTGCGGATCACCGTGGGTAAGCACGGCTTCGTCCGCCTTGCGCTCGACGGTCTGCGAGGCTGTCATACGGTAGAGCGAATATTCCTTGCAATAAAGCGCCGCGATATATCCGAAATAACGCTCGGTAAAGCTTTTTTCGGTAAAGCTTTGCGAAAGCTTGTCGAAAAGTCGGTTTTCCTTATACGAAAGGTTGACGTCCTTTGTGAGATGACCGAATTCGTGGAGAAGCATCTGATAAAGCTCGGATTCGTGGATAACGTCGAGCAACACGACTCCGACCTGAAGCGAATAGACCTTTCCGATCTGCGCGATGCCGAGATTGCAATCGAGCAGGAAGATTATTCTTATCTCTCCGTCGATGCCGAGCGTTTTTGCCGCCTTATGTGCGAGCGAATGGAGCTTTTTATATTCTTCGGGATTACAATATTGCGAAAAATCCGAAAAATCGTTCACTCTTAAGCTTGCCTGATAAAGCGGCGCGATCAGAGAGGTTAGCGCAAATACGATGACAGGGATATAGAAATAGCCTTTTACGGTTACAACGATGCAGGAAAAGAGCATAAACACCGTCAGCACGATAAGAAATGCGGTGTAAGCATTCATTATACGGCGGAGACGCACGGTTTTTCTCGCCGCTTCGGCAAGGCATTTTTCGGCTTCGCCGCGGCGGCGAAGGAGCTCCTGCTGTTGATCCTTTACGTCGATCTTGCCGTTTTTAAGCCTTTTGAGCAAAAGCTTGTTTATAAGCGGTATGGCAAGCAGTATCAAAAGCGATACCAAAAAGGCTGCGCTCAGCGCGTTCGTTCCGCTTTCGGTTATGCAAGTGAGCGCAAAAGCGGCGGCGATGATCACATTGAAAACCGTTAATCCGCTCAGCAGATAGGATATTTTTTGTGTTTTTGTGGATTTCTTTTTGTTTTCCTTTTTCAAAACAATAGCTCCTTAAAGCTGAATATCGTAAAGGACGGTGATTATCATCGGGCGGTGCTTGGTGCGCTTGCGGGCGTATTCCGCAACGTCCTCACGCAGACGCGAGCGAAGAACCTCCATATCCTCGATGCCCTTTGCGAGCGATCTTATTATCGATTGGCGCGCACACTCGGTTATTCTGCCGAGAAGGTCCTCGTTTTCCTTTTCGTAAACGAAGCCGCGCGTGATAATTTCGGGGTCGATAGAGATGCACATACAGTCGAGATCGATACCTGCCGAAACGATAATAACGCCGTCCTCGGAAAGACGCTTTCTGTCGCGCAGGACAACGCCGTTAACACCTGCAAGACCGCTTCCGTCAACCATAACGGGACCCGCCTCGACCATTTCGGTGGGCTTGATGCTTCGCTTGCTGAGCTCGAAGACTCTTCCGATCTCGGGCAGGAAGATATGGCTGTCGGGCGTGCCCATCTGGTTTGCGAGGTCGGCGTGCGCGACAAGATGCTTGAATTCGCCGTGCACGGGAATGAAATATTCGGGCGAGGTGAGAGCGTGGATAAGCTTTAATTCCTCGCGGCAGGCGTGTCCCGAAACGTGAACGTCGTAGTTGCTGTAGGTTATAACGTCGGTGCCGCGCTTATAAAGCTCGTTGATGATTTTGGTTATAAGCTTTTCGTTGCCGGGGATAGCCGAGGAGGAGAGCACGACGAGATCGTTATAGCCGAGGCTTATCTGGCTGTGCTCGCCGAACGCCATACGGTAGAGCGCGCTCATAGGCTCACCCTGACTGCCGGTTGTAACGAGAGTTACGCGCTCGGGCGGAAGCTTTCGGACGTCGTTGAGGTCGATCATAATATCCTCGGGCACGCGAAGATAGCCGAGCTTGACCGCCGCGCTTACAAAGTTCTGCATGCTTCTGCCGCTTATCGCGACCTTTCTTCCGTATTTTTCGGAAGCGTTGATTATCTGCTGAACGCGGTGAACGTTCGAGGAAAAGGTTGCGATGATAACGCGGCGCGATTCGTTGTTGAAAATTCTGTCGAAGCTTTCGGCAAGACTGCTTTCGCTCGGGGTATAGCCGGGGCGTTCGGCGTTCGTGCTGTCGCAAAGAAGGAGCTTTATGCCCTTTCTGCCGAGCTCGGCGATACGGGGAAGGTCGATCATTTTTTCGCCGACGAGGGTATAGTCTACCTTAAAATCGCCCGTGTGCAGTATTCTGCCGTAGGGGGTGGTGATACACATCGCGCAGGCGTCGGGCATCGAATGGTTGACCTTTATAAATTCGGTCTGGAAGCAGCCGAGCGTTATATTATCGCCCGCGCGCACCTCGCAAAGCTTGGCGTTGCGGATACCGTGCTCGGAGAGCTTGCCCTCGAGAATACCGAGAGTGAGCCTTGTTGCGAAAACAGGCACGCTCGGGAATTTCTGCAGAAAATAGGGCACTGCGCCGATATGGTCCTCGTGGCCGTGTGTAATAAGCAGGCCGCGAAGCTTTTGCGCGTTGTTTTCGAGATAGGAAAAATCGGGTATAACGAGGTCTATACCCAGCATATCGTCCTCGGGGAAGGCGACACCGCAATCGACGATTATCATATCGTCGCCGTATTCAAAGGCGGTACAGTTCATACCGATTCCGTCGACACCGCCGAGGAAAATAATTTTAACTTTCGGGTTTTTGCTTTTTGACATATATTATCCTTTCAAAATGGTTGGAAGAGAAACGTTTACGTACTTATATATATTTTATAATACTCTTAAATATTTGTCAAGAAGATAAATATTGCATAAACTGTAATGTAAAGCACTTGACTTTTAGTTTTTTCAATGTTATCATTAATATGTATCAGTTTGAATATAAACCGAAAGGTGTTTTTGATATATGGATAAGCTTTGTATATCGGGAGGCAGACCTCTGTTAGGAAGTGTAACCATCGGCGGTATGAAAAATGCCGCACTCCCTATAATTTTTGCCACAATTCTGGTAAATGACGTCTGCGTGCTCGAAAATCTTCCCGACGTCAGCGATATCAAAACAGCTCTTGAAATTCTCAGCCGTATGGGCGCGGAAATCAAGGAGCAAGGCAGGAATACATACAGCATCGATACCCGTCCCGTGCACAGCAACAGCGTGCCGCTCGACCTTGCGAGAAATATGCGCGGCTCAGATTACGTGCTCGGCGCAGAGCTCGGCAGATTCGGCAGGTCGTTCACCGCGCTTCCCGGCGGATGTAATCTCGGCGCGCGCCCCATCGACCAGCATATAAAGGGCTTCGAAGCGCTCGGCGCAAACGTAAACTGCACCTCGGGTATAAGCTGTTATACCGAATCGCGTCTTCAGGGCGCTTCGATATATATGGACGTAGCCTCGGTCGGCGCAACCGCGAACATTATGATCGCCGCCGCCACCGCAGAGGGTATGACTGTTATCGACAACGCCGCGCGCGAGCCGCATATAGTTGACCTTGCGAACTTCCTTAACTCCTGCGGCGCAAACATTTCGGGCGCAGGCACCGAGGTTATAAAGATCCGTGGCGTAGATAAGCTCTATGGCGGCACCTATGCAATAATTCCCGATATGATCGAGGCGGGCACCTATATGATCGCCGCCGCCGCGACAAAGGGAGATCTTACGATAAACAACGTTATCCCCCGCCATCTCGAAGCAACCACGAGAAAGCTTGTCGAAATGGGCGTCGAGGTAGAGGAGGGCGACGATTTCGTCCGCGTTACCTGCGGCGGCACGCTCAAAAAGGCGCGTGTAAAGACCGATTTCTATCCCGGCTTCCCGACAGATATGAACCCGCAGTTCTGCGTGCTTCTCTGTCTTGCGGAAGGGCACAGCGTTCTCACCGAAAGCGTTATGGATTCGCGCTTTAAATATACCGACGAGCTTATCCGTATGGGTGCGAAGATCACCGTTCAGGGCAGAGACGCTCATATCGACGGAATTTCTGCCTTCCGTCCCGCAAACGTTCGCGCGGTAGACCTGCGTGCAGGTGCGGCAATGGTTATCGCGGCACTTTCGGCAAACGGCACCACGGTAATCGACGATATCTATCACATCGAGCGCGGATATGAGGATATGGTCGGCAAGCTCCGCTCGGTCGGCGCAGATATCAAGCGCGTAAGCGAAAGCATATAAAGCATAAAAAACGAACAGACTCATCTGCAAAACCGCAAATGAGTCTGTTTTTTTGCTTTAAAGAAGGGTTTTTGCCTTCGCCGCCGCACCGAAAGCGGGTGCGCGGTCGTTGGATATAAGCCTTGCCCTTTCGGGAATAAAGGCTTTGAGAAGCGAAAGCGAAAGCTCGTTCTTAAGAACACCGCCTGCAAGTGCAACGCCGTATTCGTTTTCGAAATAATCGCCGGCACGCGTTATAAGCGAAGCGATATATTTCATATTGTCGGTGATTATCTGCATCGCGGCGGGATCGCCGTTTTCGGCGGCTTTGAACACCAGCGGTGCAAAGGCGGCATGCTCGTCCTTCGACATAGGCAGCAATCTGTCGAGCGCGGCAACAAAATCGTTGCCTACGCGTTCGGCGATAAGAGTGGCGAGCACACCCGATTTTTCTCTGCCGTCGGCGGTTTTAAGCGCGTGCGCTATGCCCGCTCTGCCGATTTCGTAGCCGTTGCCGATAAGGTCGAAGCTTCCGTAGCCGCCTATGCGGAAAAGTTCGTTTTTGCGCTTGACAAAGCAGCTCGAGCCCGTACCGCAGATAACGCTTACGCCGTCTTCATAGGGGAACGCGCCGTAAAGCACGTTTATCCCGTCGTGAAGCGACGCGCATTTTGCGTTCGGAAGCATATCGGAAAGCGTTTTCGTTACCTGTGCGGCATAATCTCTGCTCGTAAGCCCTGCAATTCCCGCAAACGCCGCGGCGATATCTCCGTTGCTTATGCCGCTTTCTGCGAGCAACAGCGCGATATTTTCGCGGATAAGCGACTTTACCGCCTCTATTCCGACGTCATTCGGGTTAGAACGCGTCGAAACACGTCTTGCGATTTCGTTAAGCTCAAAATCGCAGAGCAGAAAATCGGTCTTGCTTCCGCCGCCGTCAATGCCTAAAAGATATTTAGTCATTGCTTGCGTTCTTTTCGAGAAGCGCCTTTATTTCGTTAAGAGTAGCAAGAGTTTTTTCTTCAACAGAGGGCTCTGCGGGAGCAGCGGGTGCTTCCTCAACCTCTTCCTTCTTTTTGAGGTTTTCGAGTCTGGTACGCATCTTCATAAAGATTCTGATAACGCAGAACATACAGAAAGCAACGATAAGGAAATCTACTATGTACTGGATGAACATACCGTACTTGATAGCAACCTCGGGGGTAGCAACGGTAACGCCGTCCTCGGCAAGAACAGCTTCGGAGAGGACGTATTTAAGGTCGGAAACCGATTTGTTTCCGAAAAGTGCGCCGACAGCGGGCATGATAATGTCGTTTACGAGCGAGGTAACGATCTTACCGAACGCGCCGCCCATGATAACGCCGACAGCCATATCGAGAATGTTGCCTCTGGTGATAAACTTCTTAAATTCTGTGAAAAATCCGTCTTTCTTTGCCATTTTCTTTTTTCGCGATCCGCAAAAGACTTGCGGAAACGCCTTTCCTTTCGAAAATTTAGTTTTTAAGATTTTTTAGAGCGCAGCGTTGAGCTTTTCGAGAAGCGCTTCTGCGTCCTGACCGTGTGCCGAGCAAGCGTCCTTAATGCTTTCTCCGCGCGACATGGGGCAGCCGAGGCAGTGCATACCGATCTCGAGGAAATACTTTGCAAGCTCGGGATGTGCGTCGAGCACTTCGCCTACAAGCATATCTGCAGTGATCTTTGTCATTTTGAATTTCTCCTTTCATAAGCGGTTATTTTTTTGTTTTTTATTCGTTTTCGTCCTCTTCGTCTTCGTCGAAAAGGTCTTTGGGCAATATTGCTCCGCCCATGTGCTCATCCTCCTGTACGGGAGAGGGGGAGGGCTCCTCCTCGGGAGCCTCTTCGGCAAGCGAAGCCGATTTTCCGCGCGGAGAGATGAAATATCTTATTATCTGCGAGCAGATAAAATAAGCGCAGGCGAGGGTAAAGGCGATCAAAAGCTTGGGCATTGTCGGAACTCCGTAGCCGAAAAGCGTGTGTCCCGGCTTCGTGCAGGTTAAAAACGCGAGCACTGCGGCGGCGCCGAGTCCGCAAAGATAAAGAATCCTGTTTCCGAAACGTCTTGCCGCAAAAACACCGCCGTGGTTGCCGACAGAGCCTGCATAGAGGAACAGCAAAAGCGAGGTCGAGAGAAGCGTGCAGGTATAGCTTTGCGTTGCGGCTGAGATGAGGAACAGCACTATGCCTCCGCCGACGGCGAACATAAGAGGATACATAAAATCGTTTATGCTCGGCTTGGTGCTCGAAAACGGGTAGACGTCGCGTATGTTTTTAACGCTTCGCGGCTCGAATGCGAGCGCAAAGGCAAACGCCATATTGAAAATTATACCCGAAAAAAGCACGTCTTGGGTGCGGAAGGCAACCGTTTGATCGTAGCACGCCGCAAACACCGATGCAACGAGCATCATAATAATACCTGCGGGCAGATAGGAAAGCACCGAGGTTATCCTGCGGCATATCGTTTTTGCGTTTAATATCGCATCTGCGATAAGATTTATTCCCGTGCCGAGCATCATTGCGTCGCAGGTCATACGGAGCGTATCGCAGGAGCTTTCGGGTACTATCGAAACGTCGCTTTCGCTCATTATCGGAAGCTCGTTTATTCGCTCGGCGGTAACGGCGGTGATTCTGCCGCTTTCCTTGCGTAGAGCGACGATATCATGCCATTCGTTGTCGTCGATATTCAAAAACAGACGGTAATAGGGCGCGTTTGCGATAACCAGCCCGCGCGAGCAGGAGCGGAGCTGCTCTGCCGTTATTATCTGCGATTCGTCGGTTATTATTCCCGCGCTTTTTGCCGAATTGAACGCCGTGTAATAGGCGTCGTTCGAATTGAGGACGGTTTCTATTCCTGCAAGGTCACAACGGTATACCGCTTCGGCAACGCCCGGATCGAGCGAGCTCGAAAACGAAACAAAGCCCTTGAAGATAAGCCTGTGCTCCGATTCGATATCGCGAAGCGTTTCCGCCTCGGTCTCGCCGCAGGCAAGCGCGATAAGAAAGCTCGAGGTCCTTGCCGCGTCCTCGGCGGCAGAGAGTATCTTTTTTCTTGTAAAATCGCTTAATTTATAATCGGTACCGTCGAGAGTATAGCCGACACAGCGCGAAAGAATATTTTCGGGCGAGCCGCGGACAATGACGGTGTTTTTTCCGTTGTGGAGTGCAAGAAGCCTTGAAATATCGCCCGAAAGGGTGTATTCGGCATCCATTCGTATGTATTGCTCGCGGATAAGGCCTATCGGCTTGTTCCACTCGTCGAAATAATCGACTATTGCGTTTTCAAGCGGGGAGCCGGTATATTCGGGAAGCCCACGCGTTTTTTTCTTTTCGGCGGCGGTTGTCTTTTTTGCGTCGGAGCAGACGAGCATAAGTCTTAAAAGCTCCTCGGCGTTTGCGTCGGGGCGTTTTTCTCTGTCGTAGCTTCGGCAGGAGAAATAGAGTCCCGAAAGCGATATCCTTTTCGGAGGGAAGGCAAGATTTTTGCCGCACATTATCGTGTTCGTCCTTGCAAGCTTGCGGATACAGCCGTAATTTTTAACGACCATACCGTCCTCCGCCATCTGCTTCGCGCCGAAGCCGAGCGAGGTTGCGCAGAGCGAAACCATACTGTCGCAGAGCGAGCTTGCGCCGATAGCGAGCGAAACGATAAACCAATCGGTGATATCCGCGCCCGCCGCGATGCCGACCGCGAGCAGAGCAAAGCAGACGATAAGCGAGCCTACCGAAATGAATCGGCAAAGGCTTTGAACGTATTTCATTATATCGGGCAGGTAGTCTTCACTGCCTGCGCGCATCCTGCGAAGCAGCGTTTCCTTGCCGATACGGCATACGATAGCGCTTGCATGGCCCGAGGTAACGATGCTTCCCGCATAAACCGTGTTCGGACATATCGGCTCGGGTCCTCCTCGGGCGATATATCTGCCGTCCTTGGCAACACTGCCCGAAACGCCGCTGACCTGCGTTTCCATAACGCAAAGGTTCATATCGTCTACAAGACGGCAGTCCGCAGGCACCATCGTACCCTCCTCGAGCACTATCAGGTCGCCGGGGACGAGCAATCTCGAATCGATAATCATCTCTTCGCCGTTTCTTATGACCTTTGCTTTAAGCGAGGAATACTTTTTCGGCAGCCGCAAGGCGATGCTTGCGCGGTATTCGGCGAACGCGTTTAGCAATATTATAAAAGCAACGACGCCGAACATAACCAAAAAGGTGATTTCCTCGGGCTCGAAAAGGTACATAACGAGCGAGGACGCCATAAGGAAAACGCCGATAAGACCTTTAAGCTGGTTTTTGAGGCTTTCGCGGAAGGAAAGACGGAACTCGCTCTTTATTTCGTTCGTTCCGAAAAGCCTGCGCGCCTTTTTTACCTGCTTTGCGGTCTTGCCCATAATAAGATCGCTTTCCAATGCCTCGGCGACCTCTATAGGCTGCATTTCCTCGGGCGAAAAGGTAAGCTCCTCCTCACCCTGCGTGCCGGAAACGGTTTTGATTTTTAAATTTTCTTTTCCGTTTGCCATTTTAAAAACCTCTGTGGGTTTATTTTTGAACGGTTATAACGATCCTTCCGTTTTCCGCGCCGACGAGAACGTGGCTTATCGGATCGCGGTAATTGGAAACTATAACGCTTGCAAGCTCATCCTCGATATCCGACTGGATAAGCCTTCTCAGGTTACGCGCACCGTATTTTTCGGAATATCCCTTTTCGGAAAGATAGGCAACTACCTCCTCGGAATATTCGAGCTTTATGCCCTTTTCGGCGAGAACGTCGATAAGGTCGCCGAGCATTATGCGGCAGATAACCGCAAAATTCTCGCGGTTGAGGCGGTTGAATACGACGATTTCATCGACACGGTTTATAAATTCGGGGCGCAGGAATTGCTCGAGCGCCTTCATAACCTTGGTTCTTTCGTTCGTCTGAACGCTTTCCGAGAAGCCCGCAATCGAGCCGCTTTCGCTGCTGCCTGCGTTGGTGGTCATAATAATAACCGTGTTTTCGAAGTTAACCTCTTTTCCGTGTGCGTCGGTAATTCTGCCGTCGTCGAGAATCTGAAGCAGAATGTTCATAACGTCGGGATGCGCCTTTTCTATTTCGTCGAAGAGAATAACGGTATAGGGCTTTCTGCGTATCTTTTCGGTAAGCTGTCCCGCGTCGTCATAGCCGACGTAGCCGGGAGGCGAGCCGATTATGCGCGAAACCGAATGCTTTTCCATAAATTCGCTCATATCAAGGCGGATAAGCGATTCGGGCGAGTCGAAGAGATAGCGTGCAAGCACCTTTACAAGCTCGGTTTTGCCGACGCCCGTGCTACCCGCAAAGATAAAGGAAACCGGCTTTTTCTTATACGAAATGCCTGCGCGTGAGCGTTTTATGGCCTTTGCAACCGAGCAAACGGCTTCGTCCTGACCGACGATGCGCTTTTTTATCTCTTCCTCGAGACGCTCGATTTTCATAAATTCGTTTTCGCTGATATTGGTGGCGGGGATGCCCGTCCATACCTCGATAACCTTTGCGATCTCCGCATCGGTGAGGCAAAGCGAATCGCGCTCGCGCGAGAGCTCGTTAAAACGAGCCTCCTTTTGCAAAATCGCGGTTTTAAGGTCTGCAATGCGGCGGAAGTCCTCTTCCTCGGGGGTTTCCTTGCTTTCGACAGGGGCAAGCTCTGCGCGGAGACGTGCAAGCTCGTCGCCGAGAAGCGCGAGCTCGTTTATGATCGGGGAGTGCATCGCCATCTGTGCACACGCCTCGTCCATAAGGTCGATCGCCTTGTCGGGCAGAAATCTGTCGGTTATATAGCGCTCGGAAAGGGTAACCATTCTGCGAAGCAGATGATCGGGAATGGTTATTCCGTGGTGGCTTTCATAATATTTTTTAATGCCCGCAAGTATCTTTATGCTGTCCTCAACAGAGGGCTCACCGATCATAACGGGCTGGAAGCGTCGCTCGAGAGCGGCGTCCTTTTCGATATATTGACGGTATTCCTTTAAGGTCGTTGCGCCGATAAGCTGAATTTCGCCTCTCGAAAGCGCGGGCTTAAGAATATTTGCCGCGTTCATACCGCCCTCGGCGTTGCCTGCACCGACGATAGAATGAACCTCGTCGATAACGAGTATCGCGTTGCCTGCCTTTTTGGTTTCCTCGATAAGTCCGCGCATACGGTTTTCGAACTGACCGCGGAACTGCGTTCCCGCAACGATAGCGGTCATATCGACGAGATAAACCTCCTTGGATTTGAGCTTATAGGGCACGTCGCTGCGGACGATTTTTTGTGCAAGCGCCTCCGCCACGGCGGTTTTGCCGACACCCGGCTCGCCGATAAGGCAGGGGTTGTTTTTCTGTCTGCGGATGAGTATCTGTATAACGCGTTCAAGCTCGCTGTCTCTGCCGACGATGTTGTCGAGCTTTCCTTCGCGGGCGCGCTCGGTAAGGCAGATGCAGTAATCGCGCAGATAGCTGTTGCCGCGCTTTTTTTGCTTTTGATTCTGCTTGGAATCGGCTTCGCCCTTCGCCTCGCCGCTTTCCGCGGGCTTGCCGTTGCCGAAAAAGGAATTGATATCGATAGAAGGCGCTCTGCCCTCCTCGTCGTTTTCGTCGCCGAAGGGCATAAGTCCGTTCATGCCCTCGTCGAGCGCGTCGATATCCTCGGGGCTTATATTCATCTGATTAAGAATATCGTCTATCGGCTTTATACCGAGCTCCTGAGCGCATTTTATGCAATAGCCCTCGCTTGTGATTTTCCCTGCGACGTTTTTCTGCACGAAAATTATCGCGGGGCGAACCTGACAGCGCGAGCATCTTTTGAGTTCCATTTATATAATCACCTCATTGTTTGCGAATGGTTTCGTTATATTTACCCCTGAAAATCTTGAAATAATACATAAGCAGGGAGAAAACGAGCATTGTCAGTATAACGGCGCATACCGCTATATCGACTGCAAGGCAGTCTCTTACAAGCAATCGCACGAACGCGGATACAAAAATTACCACGGTTGCGAGCTTGCCGTACCATACCGCCTGTGCAACGACCTTTTGACGCTTTATTACCAGCATTCCGCCGACAAGCATCGCAAGCTCCTTTATAAGAAGCGGAATGAGAACGGCGAGAAAGAGAAGGTTATCGATAGTGAAGCAGACGGCTGCCGTTATCTGCATAAGCTTATCCGCAAGCGGATCGAGAAGCTTGCCGATATCGGTTATCCAGTTGAATCTGCGTGCAAGATATCCGTCGAGCGCATCGGTAAGCCAGGCGGCAACGTATATCACCGCCGCAACGTAGGGGCTTAAATTGAAATACGCGTATACGAAAACGGGTATCGCAAAAAGTCGTATTGTTGAAAGAATGTTAGGGATGTGTTTCATTTTGACCTCTTCGGCTGTACGCCGCGTTATGCTCTATCAGATAAAGAATGAGAAAATATCGATGCTCGAGAACATTTTGAAGAAGAGGGTGTTTTCGGGCTGAAGACCGTTGATAAAATCGCTGTTGAGATATTCTGCGTTGCTGATGATAAGATTCATAATGAAGCAGAACAGACAGATACGCAAAACGGCGAGAATTACGCCGAGCGCGACACCTAGTCCCTTGTTTGCCGTTCGGAGCACGGGAAGCGAAACAATACGGTTGAGAATAAAGGCGACGATCGCGAGAAGTATCTGCGCGCAGATAAAGAGAATAATAACCGCGAGGATGGTCGCAACGATATCCAAAATCTTGTCTGCCGCCTTGGAGGCAAGGCTATCCTTGACGTTGTTCTTGATGGTGTCGCTGTCGGCCATGGCTTCATCATACCATTCGAGCAGGGTTTCCTTATCGAAGCCGACAAAATCGGGAAGCATATCGAAAATTTCGGGGTGGGAATCGACGTATTCCTCGATCTTCGCTCTGTCGATATCCGCAGCTCCTTCGGGCTGGTCGGGCAGAGTGTTGCCGATCGCCTCGGTAACGGTAAGCTTAATATCGCTCGCCATTTCGGTGCTCTTTATATAATCGGCGAGCGGAGCGGCAAAGGCGGCGGTTATCGCGATTGCGAGAATAAAGGATATCGCGCTTATCGCGGTTTTTACAAAGCCGTTTTTGTAGGCGAAAAAGACGGTAATTGCAAAGATTGCAATGATGATAAGATCAAGCAAAAATGTCATTGTCGTTATTCCTTTCCTTCATAAGCCGAGGGATTGAAAAATTCGGCTTGGTTTTCCGAGAATAATATAAGCTCGTTTCCGTCCGGCACGAGAGACGAATAGGAGGTGGGTATTGAGTAGGTGTGCTCCTCTCCGCTCGCCATATCGAAAACCGTCAGCGTGCCGGGAGAGAGGGTATACAGCGTGTTTTCGCAGATAAGCGTGTCGGAAAGCGAGGTTGCGAACCGTTTTTGGAATTCAACGCTTCCGTCGGCGCGGTAGACAACCGTTTCGGTGCCGCCCGAAAGTCCCTCGAGCGCATAGTTCACAAGCGTGCGGTTCCCGAAAACCTTGCCCGAAAGCAGCTTTCTTTCGCCGAATGCCGTTTCCGAAACGATTTCGTTGTTATTGCTCATATAACGCATCTTATCGGTGGTGAGCAGACAGCAGCCCTCGCTTGTGTAATATATGCCGAGCGGTATCTCGCCTATGAATTCCTGCGTGAAAAGGGCATCGGCGGAGGTTGTCGAGAATTTCGAAAGCTGTGTGATAAGGTTTCCGTTTTTCGAGTAGTGCGCCGCGGTGATAAATTCTTGTCCGTTTGGAGAAATGGCGACGAAATCCACGTATTTATCGCCGAAAAGTCGGCTGAATATCAGGCGGAATTCCTTGTCGTACACGTATACCGCCGAGCGATATCCCTTCGCCGAGCTGACGATCGCGTATTCTCCGCTCGCCGCGGCGGACAGCCAGCGTATCGGATAATCGTAGGAGGTCCTTTGGAGCTGTGAATAGGAATTAAAGATTCTCAGCTCTTTGCCCCCGAGGTCGTAGCAGAAAACGTTGATTCCGTTTTCTATCATTTTGGGGTGGTCGAAGGAAAAGGTTTCGCGAAGGATAACGTCGCCGTCCCATCCCGTAACGGTAAGTCCGTTTTCGTTCAGCACGGCAAGGTCGCCCTTATATATAATGCCGCGGTTTCCTTTGCTTCCGTCGAAGGCGATAACCGTGTTTTCGCGAACCTCGGTATCCTCGCCGACGTTTAAGAATTTCATCATATATTCGAAATTATCGACGGTAATTTCGCTCGAATGGAACGAGAAGGAGTATACCGCAAAAAGCACGATAAGCACGAGCACGGTATAGCGCAAAAGCGAGGCACGCCGAGCAAGCTTCATATAGTGCGCTTCGACGGTCGGGGTCTGCTGCTTGGAATTATTCGATTTTTTCTTTTTGAACACCGAAAAAGCGCCCATTTCTGCCTCCTGTTCCGAAATTTTAATAAAATACCTCGTTCAGAGCCAAGCCCTTTGCAGGGGCGGTAATGCCCGCGTTTGCTCTGTCCTTCGAAAGAAGGATTTCCTTTATCGGCATCGTTTTCGTTCCCGATGCCGCCTCGGCAACCGTGCCGACCATTATTCTTACCATATTATATAGAAATCCGTCCGCCGCGACTCTGAATATTACCTTGTCGCCCTCACGCGTGCATTCGAAATATTTGATTTCGCGCACGGTATCGGTTATCTTCGAGCCCGCCGCCATAAATGCGCGGAAATCGTGCCTGCCGACAAAATCGCGGCACATCGAATCGGCAAGGGCTTCGTCGATACGGCGGGGAAACTGCCATGCCGTTTCCTCCGAAAAGGGATCTCTTATTTTCGAGTTATGAATCGTATAGATGTATTCCTTGCCCTTGGCATCGTAGCGCGGGTGAAAGTCAACGGGTGCCGCCTTTGCCGAAAGCAGAGAAATATCGGGCGGGAGCTTTGTGTTTACCGCCAGAACGAAGGATTCGGGCGGAATATCGGGAAGCTCGCCGCGAACGAGCGCAACGAAGCCGTGGGCGTGCACGCCCGAATCTGTCCTGCTGCAGCCGGTCAGCTCGGTTTTTACGCCGAAAGCCGTTTCGATCGCGTTTTGCAGAGTTGCTTGCACGGTCGGCTTATCGGGCTGTACCTGCCAGCCGCAATAGGCGGTGCCCTTATATGCTATTTTCAGAATATAGCCTTGCATAGCGTTAATATCTCCGAAAATTGTAGCCTGTTTGCGAGGAATACGGCAACGGTTACGACCGTTGCGGCGAAAAGAAAGACATAATCGGTCGGGCGCGATTTCATAGCCTTTAGCTTGGTTCTGCCCTCGCCTCCGTTATAGCAACGGCATTCCATTGCATCGGCAAGCTCTTCTGCGCGACGCACCGCAGAAACGAAAAGCGGGATAAGAATGGGTATGAGCGCCTTTATACGCTCTAAAAGCTTTCCGCTTTCGAAATCGGCGCATCTTGCTTTTTGTGCCGAGATTATCTTGTTGGTTTCCTCGATAAGCGTCGGGATAAAGCGAAGCGCGATAGACATCATCATCGCAAATTCGTGAACGGGAACCTTTATCTTCTTCAGCGGGGAAAGGAGCGCTTCTATCGCGTCCGTAAGCTCGAGCGGGCTCGTTGTGAAGGAAATAAGCACGCTTGTACCGAGCACGAGCGAAAGCAGGCGCAGAAGCATCATAACCGCGTTGCGCACACCGCTTGAATAGACGGTAATAAAGCTCCATTCTATAAGCGGCTCGCCCTCGCCGACGGTGAAAAACAGATTTATAATCGCCGTGAACGCAAGAACGAAGATCAAAGGCTTTACGGATTTTATAAGCACTCTGAGCCGAACGCCCGATACCGCGATAAGAAAGGCGGTAAAGGCAAGCGATATCAGCGCCGCAAGCTCGCTCTTTGCAACGAGCACGAGCACGAGATATTCAATTAATATCAGCATTTTTATTCTCGGATCGGTGCGGTGAAGCAACGAATTTCCGGGATAATACTGACCGAAGGTAACGTCCTTAAGCATTTTTGCCTCGATAGCTATTTCGTGATGTTTTTTTGGATCTCCTTTTTGGCGTATCCGACGGTATAAACGTCGGTGCTTTCGCAGAGACCGCGTTTTTTAAGCTCGATAAAGAGCTTGGTTATCTGAGGCAGATCGAGCTTTGCATCGAAAAGCCTTTCGGCTTGGATGAAAATTTCCTCGACCGTGCCCTGCATATATATTTCGCCGTCCTTCATAACGAGTATTCTGTCGGCGTATTTTGCGATATCCTCCATACTGTGCGAAATGATAATAAGCGTCGCACCGTATCGGTTTTTATATTCGACCAAGCCCGAAAGAATTTCCTCGCGTCCCTTCGGGTCGAGTCCTGCCGCCGGCTCGTCGAGCACGATTATTTCGGGGCGCATTGCAAGCACGCCCGCGATTGCGGCTCTGCGCTTTTGTCCGCCCGAAAGCTCGAAGGGGGAGCGCTTCAGCTCCTTTTCGCTCAATCCGCAGAATTCCGCGGCAAGCCGAACTCTGCTTTTTATTTCCTCGGCGTCGAGACCGATATTTTTCGGTCCGAACGCGATATCCGATTCCACCGTTTCGTCGAAAAGCTGATATTCGGGATATTGGAACACCAGACCGACACGGCTTCTTATTTTTTTCATTTCCTTCGGCTTCGCCCAGATGTTTTCGCCGAAAAGCAGAACCTCGCCCTCGGT
Organism: Clostridia bacterium; assembly: GCA_017629895.1. Lineage (GTDB taxonomy): Bacteria > Bacillota > Clostridia > Oscillospirales > CAG-382 > Coliplasma. Next base: position 4,478 of record JAGBWF010000119.1, on the reverse strand, counting down.
CGCCTTCGAAAGTCCGTTCAAAAGCGATGCGAGCGTGCTTTTTCCGCTTCCGGTATGACCGATAATGCCGGTTATCTCGCCTTGGGGAAACGCGGTGCTGATATTTTTAAGCGCCGCCTTGCGAAAGGGCGTGCCCTCGCCGTAGATAACGCTTATATTCTTTATCTCGAGCGCGTTAGCCATTTTTTGCCTCCTTGATAAAGGCCTCGAGCACGTCTGCCGCCTCCATAGCGTGCAGTACGCCGCGGGGAAGCGCGTGTCCGTCCTGCTCAAGCAGATACATCAGCTCGGTAACCTGCGGAACCGCAAGCGAAACCGACTGAAGCCTTTCAACCTCGGAAAATATCTCCTTCGGAGTGCCGTCGGCGATTATTTCGCCCCTGTTCATAACGATTATTCTGTCCGCCTCGACAGCCTCGTTCATATAATGGGTGATCGTAACCACGGTAATTCCGATTTCGGAGTTGAGCTTTTTCATCGCGGCAACGATTTCTTTTCTGCCCGTAGGGTCGAGCATCGCGGTTGCCTCGTCGAAAACGATACATTCGGGGCTCATCGCGAGCATCCCTGCGATAGCGATTCTTTGCTTTTGTCCGCCCGAAAGCTTATAGGTCGCGTGCTTTGCGTATTCGGTCATATCGACGGTTTCGAGCGCCTTGTCGACTCTTCTGCGGATTTCTTCCCTCGGCAGACCGAGATTTTCGGGCGCAAAGGCGACGTCCTCCTCGACAACGCTTGCAACAAGCTGGTTGTCGGGGTTCTGAAAGACCATACCGCACTTTTTGCGTATTTCAAAGCTCTTTTCCTCGTCGGCAGTGTCTGCGCCGTCGATAAGGATCTGCCCCTCGGTCGGCACAAGGATACCGCACAAAAGCTTCGCCAGAGTGCTTTTTCCGCAGCCGTTATGACCGAGAATGGCAACGTAGCTGCCCTTTTCGATCTTCAGGTCGATATTATTTATTACCTTTTCCTCGTCGGGCGAATATGCAAACTCGACGCCTCTTGCTTCAATAAACGACATTACTTTACCTATAACTCAATAAAAACTTAAAAACACTTCAAAACGCTTTGCGTTTTTACAATGAAATCTTGTATTTTTCGGCGACATGCGAGCCGTACTTCAAAACGCAACGCGTTTTTACAATGGAACCTTGTATTTTTCGGCGACATGCGCGTCGAAAAATACACCTATGAACGCCGAGCATTTGGACAAGCCGCAGGCGCGCACAAATGCTGCGCGAGCGAACGGCGTTCACAAATCCTTAACCGACCAAAATGCGAAGCATTTTGTGTCGAAAGCGAAGCGTCACGGTGTCCACCTGCTCGCCGCACCGCAGGGGAGAATTTCTCCGCTCGATTCGACGGGGATGCCGATTTCTTGGCTTTCGACGCTTCCGCCGAAGCGCTTGGTGTGCTTGCGGAGGACGTATCCGTTTGCCGCGGGGGAAAGCCCTGTGGTATAGGAATTAAGCAGTACGAACAGCGGCTCGTCCGAAAGGACCTGACACACAAGCCCGACAAGCTCGTCGAGACATTCCTCGATAACCCATTTTTCTCCGCCCGGACCGCGCCCGAAGGATGGGGGATCGAGAATGACCGCATCGTATTTGTTTCCGCGTCTTATTTCGCGTGCGACGAATTTAAATGCATCGTCGACGATATATCTTATCTTGTTCTGGGGGATCTCCGAAAGCTCGGCGTTGCGCTTTGCCTTTGCGATAATGCCCTTGCTCGCATCGACGTGGCATACGAAGGCGCCCGCCTTTGCCGCGGCAACGCTCGCACCGCCGGTATACGCAAAAAGGTTAAGAAGCTTTATTTCGCGGCCGCTGTTTTTTATAAGCTTGGTGAACCAATCCCAGTTCGCCGCCTGCTCGGGAAAGAGCCCCGTGTGCTTAAATCCCATTGCCGAAATGCTGAATTTAAGATCGCCGTAGGAGATTATCCATTCCTCAGGCACGTCCTTTTTTATCCATTCGCCGCCGCCCGAGCGGGAGCGTCTGTATATTCCGTCCGCTTTTTTCCAGCCGCTCAGATTGCGTTCGCCGCTCCAGATAACCTGCGGGTCGGGACGGATAAGGGTGTATTCACCCCATTTTTCGAGCCTTTCTCCGCCGTTTGCGTCGAGCAGACGGTATTCCTTCCAATTATTTGCAGAGTACATATTTCCTCCGTGTGTTAAATATCATTGTCGCTGAAGCTTACCTGATCGGCAATACCGCTCGGAACGTCGAGCCCGAGATGGCGGTATGCTCCCGCGGTTGCGCATCTTCCGCGCGGTGTGCGGTTAAGAAAGCCGAGCTGAAGCAGGTAGGGCTCGTATACGTCCTCGAGCGTTACCGCCTCCTCGCCGATAACCGCGGCAAGCGTTTCAAGACCGACGGGTCCGCCGCCGAAATGCTTGATTATCGCAGAAAGCATTCTTCTGTCAACCGAATCGAGACCGAGAGCATCGACCTCGAGCGCATCGAGCGCGGTTCTCGTGATATGAAAATCTATAACTCCGTTGCCCTGAACGATCGCGAAATCGCGTACGCGCTTAAGGAAGCGGTTTGCGATACGCGGGGTGCCTCTCGAGCGGAGCGCGATCTCATAAGCACCGTCGGCGGTTATGGGAATACCGAGAATACCTGCCGAGCGTGTGATAATGAGCGCAAGCTCCTCGGGAGAATAGAGCTCCAATCTGAAAAGCATACCGAATCTGTCGCGCAGGGGAGAGGAAAGCTGTCCCGCTCTCGTGGTCGCGCCGATAAGCGTAAAGGGCTTTAAGGGTATGCGTATCGAGCGCGCCGCAGGCCCCTTGCCTGTCATAAGATCGAGCGAGAAATCCTCCATCGCGGGATAGAGCACCTCCTCGACCTGACGGGGCAGGCGGTGTATTTCGTCGATAAAAAGTATATCGTTGCGCTCGAGCGTGGTGAGAAGGGCACAGAGATCGCCCGTTTTTTCGATAGCGGGGCCGCTCGTGATCTTTAAATTTACTCCGAGCTCGCTTGCAATAATGCAGGAAAGCGTGGTTTTGCCCAAGCCGGGAGGGCCGTGAAGCAAAACGTGGTCAAGGCTGTCGCCTCTTGCGGCGGCTGCCTTTATAAATACCGAAAGGTTATCCTTTACCTTTTTTTGTCCGACGTATTCCGAAAGGGTCTTCGGACGGAGCGAAAATTCGTTATCGTCATCGCCTGCCGAATATTCCGAGCCGGTAATGCGGCTTTCGAAATCGAAATCCTCGTTATAGTCGGGAATTTTGGAATTTATAGGCATTCGGGATTATATCTCCTTTCCGAGAATACGGAGCGTTTGCGATATAAGCTCCTCGAGAGGAAGGCTCGTATCGAGCTTTTTGAGCACCTCGATAACCTTTCCGCGCTGAAAGCCGTAGAGGGTAAGGGTATCGACGACCTGCTGTATCTTTTCGCCGTTTGCACTGCCCGAGCTTGCGGCAGGTGCCGAAATATCGTCGAGCGAGATCTTGTCCTTCAGCTCGATAATAAGCTTTTGAGCGGTTTTGAGCCCGACGCCCTGCGCCTGTGCGATGGTTTTGGCGTCATTGTTCGCGATAGCCGAGCGGAGATCGTCGGGAGAAAGCGTTCCGAGTATCGAAATGCCCGCCTTCGGTCCGATGCCGGAAACCGATATAAGACGCGTGAAGAGGCTGAGCTCGTCCTCGTCGGAAAAGCCGTAAAGCGAAATGTTGTCCTCGCTCACAGCCATATAGGTATAAAGGAGCACGTCCTTGCCGTTTTTCATCGAAAGCTTAGAGCTTGTGGCGATGGATATGCCGAGCTTGAAGCCGACGCCGCCGCAATCGATAACCGCGTGCTCCGCCGTGAGCGATGCGAGCGTTCCGTGGATAAAATGTATCATTTCCGCGCCTCCTTAATAGCCGTTGATTCTCATTCCGTGGCACAGCGCCAGCGCGAGCGCGTCTGCCGTGTCATCGGGCTTGGGGGTTTCGTTCAGTCCGAGCAAAAGACGGACCATATACTGAATTTGCTGCTTTTCGGCTCTGCCGTAGCCGACTACCGAGCTTTTTACCTCGAGCGGAGTGTATTCGTAGATATCGACACCGCATTTTTGCGCGGCAAGCAGGATAACCCCTCTCGCCATCGAAACGTCGATAGCCGTCGTGATGTTGTTGTTGAAGAAAATTTCCTCGATAGCCATACAGTCGGGCTTGTATTTCGTTAGTATTTCAAGCATCGAATCGTATATTTCGGCAAGCCGCTTTTCGATCATCTGTTTGGGAGCGGTCGTTATCGCGCCGTATTCGAGTGCGCGGTACTTTTCGCCGTTTTTCATAACCAACCCGAAGCCGATAGTTGCGAGTCCGGGGTCGATACCTAATATGAGCATAGACCTCTCCTTATAATTAATCAGTATATTTTAACATAAAAAATCTATACAGTCAACCGAAATGCAAGCGATTTAGGATTTTAATTGTAAAAAAAACAAAAACCTCTTGTATTTTTTTTGTATAT
>JAGBWF010000118.1 GCA_017629895.1 Clostridia bacterium | reverse complement strand
TGGCGGAGAAGGAGGGATTCGAACCCTCGAACCGCTTTTAACGGTTACACGATTTCCAATCGTGCGCGCTCGACCAGCTACGCGACTTCTCCACATTTATCCGGTTGCACGCTCAACGCGCTTGGTTATTATATCACAGCAAAACGCGCTTGTCAACAATAAATTACGAAAGATTTTAAAAAACAAAAGGAAATATCACGATTATTTTCCGATTTTTTACATATACTAATCGGGAATACGTTATTTCGGAGGGGAAATATGCTTCCACAAGAGCCCTACAAGCGATTTGCGGTAGTTACAATGTACGTCGTCGTGGCGGTTGCCGCGCTGTATCTTTTGTTCAATTACCTATGGAACGCTCTTTTGCCGTTTATCGTCGCGTATATTTTTGCCGAGTGCTTCCGCCCTATCGTCAAGTATTCCGAAAGCAACAAGAAATTCCCCAAACGCAGCTTTGTGCTTTTTGTCATTCTGCTTGCCGCCGCATCGCTGGCAGGGCTCGCCTACGCCGTTTCTCGTCAGGTGGTTCTCGAAATCAACGAGCTCGCCGCAAGCATAGAAAAAACCGTCGGGCAGATACGCACCGACGATGCCTTTGCCGCCGAATTTATCGACAAGCTCTGCCGATACGTCCCCTTTGTCGACCTGCGCGAGCGCTTGTGGGATATGCGTAAAAATCTCGACGAGGAGCTATGGTCCATGGCGGTGTCGTTCGGAGATAAAATATCAGGCGGTATCGTTTCCTTTGTCGGCAGTGCGGCGGCGTTTCTGCCGAATTCGTTGCTCTTTGTCGCGGTGGTGATAATCGCAACCTATTATTTCGCCATCGACCGCGTACGCATAAACTGCTTTTTCCTCTCGCTTTTTCCCAAAAATATACGCCCTCTGCTCAAAAACGCGCGTGATTCGCTTGCTCAGACGGTGGGCAGATTTATACGCGCATACAGCCTGCTGTTTCTCATAACCTTTTGCGAGCTTCTGCTTGCGTTCGTCATACTCGGAATCGATTATTCCTTTGTTCTCGCGCTCGTAATATCGCTCGTGGACGTGCTGCCCGTGCTCGGAACGGGTACGGTGCTTATACCTTGGGGTATAATCGCGCTCGTTTCCGGCAATATCGCAATCGGCATCGGAGTGCTTGTTGCGTATGCGGCAATAACCGTTGTAAGACAGGTTATCGAGCCGAGAATAGTCGGTAAATTTATCGGGCTTTCGCCGATTGCCGCGCTCGCGACGATGTACGTCGGGCTGAAGCTTATCGGCATTGTCGGCCTTTTTGCGTTGCCGCTCGGCGCGATACTTGTAAAGCGTATTATAGAACTGAAAAAAGAAGCCGCCGTCCAATAGCCTCGGGTTCTGAAGGACAGCAGAAAAGCCGATATGGATTTGATTCTATATCGGCTTTTTCTATTATACGCCACTTTGAGTGGTGAGCACCTTTATTTCATTATACAGCCGCCGAGAAGTATATCTCCGTCGTAAAACACTGCCGACTGCCCGGGGGTTGCGGCGCGGACGGGAGATTTGAATTCGATAATAAGCTCGCTGTCGGACGTAGGAATCAGCCTTGCCCTTACAAACGGAGCGCGGTAACGGATACGTACCTCGCACTCGATATCGCCGCTCGGGAAGTCTATCGCCGAAAAGTTTGCGTTTTTACCGATTATTTTGTTGGCGAAAAGCTCGTCGCTCTTGCCGAGAATTATTTTATTTTCCGCCATATCGCGCCCGATAACGTAGAGCGGCTCGGTGTATGCAATGCCAAGACCCTTGCGCTGACCGACGGTATAGCAGCGCTGACCGAGATGACGGCCGAGAACGGTTCCGTCGGAAAGCACGAAATCGCCTGCCTTGTCGGTATTGCCTGCAACACGGTTCAAAAACGCACGGTAATCGCCGTCGGGGATAAAGCATATATCCTGACTGTCGCTCTTGCTTGCAGCCGCGATACCGAAGCTTTGCGCTATCTCGCGCACCTCTTTTTTCGTATATTCACCCAGAGGGGCAGAAAAACGCGAAACCTGCTCGGGCGTGAGCATCCAAAGCATATAGCTCTGGTCCTTATCGGGATCCGCCGCACGCGCAATAACGCGCCCTTCCCCGTTTTGAAGCACTCTGACGTAATGCCCCGTGGCGTATTCCTCCGCGCCGTTGGCAAAAGCATAATCGGCAAGCGCGCCGAATTTAAGATATCTGTTACAGACTATGCAGGGGTTCGGCGTTTCGCCGTTCGCGTATGCTTTTGTGAAATAATCGACGACCATGTCTTTGAATTCGCCTTTTAAATCAACGGTATGGTGCGGAACGCCGATTGATTCGCAAAGTGCACGCGCATCCTCGGCTTCACTCGGGCTCGCGTTCGGAACAAGAGAGTCATCGAAGGTGAGCATAGTTGCTCCCTCGACGGAAAACCCCTTATTTTTGAGCAAAAGCAGAGCCGTCGCACTGTCGACACCGCCGCTTACCGCAACGAAGCATTTTTTCATACCGCACCCCTTTTCTTTTTTCGCTTTTTCATATTCTAACACACAAAAAAGGATATTACAACCGCTAATGTCATAATATTTCCTTAGTTTGTGTATAAATATCATAGCTGAACAAAAGGATGGTTTGATTATGAGGAGATCGTTTTTATTTATTCTTTGTATTCTGCTCGTTTTTACTCTCGCCGCCTGCGGCACACCCGAGCAGAGCGACACCGAGGGGCTCCCTCCCGCTTTTTCGATATTGCAAAAGCAGATAACGCTCGATAAGCAAAGCGAAAAAGGAAGCGGCGCGGTATTCTCGAAGGAGGATTTCGAAACTGCGCTCGGCTGTGATTTTTCGCAGATAACGCTAAAATCTCTCCCCGATTCGTCAAGCGGAACGCTTATCTTCTCGGGCGAGGCGGTAACCGAGGGGCAGTCGGTAGGCGCCGAGTCTATCGGATTTTTGAAATTCGTACCCAACCAGAGCACCGAATGCACCGAATTTGTTTTTTCCTGCGATGCAGTCGGCTACGAAAACGCCGAAATCAAATGCAGGCTCGTTTTCGGTGATTCCCCCAACCTCGCCCCCATCGCGCTCGACAGCAATATAACGACGGTAGAGGGCATTGCACTCGGCGGCGAGCTTTGCATAAACGAGCCGAACGGCGATTCGTTTACCGTAAACGTCGTAACATACCCACGCGAAGGCTTTATAGAGATCGATTCCGAGGGTGGATTTGTTTATTACCCGAGCGGCGATTTTTCGGGCAAGGACACAATGGTATATACCGTTACCGACCGATTCGGGAGTGTTTCGCAAAAAGCAACCCTTAAAATTCAGGTAAACCCGAACGAAAGCGGAATCGTTTTTGCCGATATGCAGGACGATCTCCTGCATCTGCACGCGCACAGAATGTGCAGTAACAATATTATGGTATACCGCTACGAAAACGGAAGCTATTACTTCGACCCCGAAAAAGCGGTCAGCAAGCTTGATTTTCTCGTTATGCTTATGAGCCTCACGGGGCAGGATACCGATATCACCGCGGTTGCGGACAGCGTTGTTTCCGACGATACGGGGCTTTCCTCGGGGCTTATGGGTTATCTCTCCGCGGCGGCGGAAAAGGGGATCATACAGCTCGACAACGGCAGCTTTTCGCCGAAATCCGAAATCACCGTTGCAGACGCGGCTTTTATGATATCGCAATCGCTCGGGCTTCCGAAGCCCAAATCCGACAGCGCTTCGAGCGATAACGCAAACGATACGCTCACGGCTATGCTCGCCGCCGCAAATGCAGGCTTTTTCGAAATTCTCGAGCCCGAAAAGACGCTTTCGAAGGCAGAAACCGCAAAGCTTCTCTGCGCTGTCGAGGATTATATGCTCGAAAACAATATGAAGCAGTAAGAGATATAAAAAACACCGCGCTTGCGGTGTTTTTTACGTTATATCGAATTATTTCAAGCCTATTATATAGTTGAGCTCTTTAAGCAATGCTTCTTTTACAGCTGCCGTTAAAGCGGTGTCCGATTCGATATCCGTGCAAACGGTACCGAGCTCGGCGGAGAAGGCTATGAAATCACCGCTCTTGCCCAAGCCCTCGATACGAGCGGCAAGCGCATCGAGCGCGCCCGATTCGGCATCGGAAAGCTTGCCCGCATAGCCGAGCGCGAAGCGAACCGCTTTTATACGGTCGGTCATCATTTCCGCGCTTGCCTTTATAAGCTCGGAATCGGGTGCGGCAGTCGGCGTCGCCTCTGCGCGAAACGCGTTGGACACGGTTTTATCGTATCCGCAGGTGCAGATATATCGAAGCGTGAATACCGAAACGCCCTCACAGTAAAGCTCGTAGGGCATTATAAACTGCTCTTCGATAGATTTATGCGTCGCTCTGACGTAGGTACCGACACCGAGAACGACCTGCGTATGCTCGGTTACGGGAAGAATTTCCTCGGCGTATTTTTGCTGATATTCGGTAGTATCGCCGTATATCATCGGGAAGATTGCGTCGGCATAACCGTTTTCCGCCCATTTTTCGACGTCCTGATAGGTATAAATCTGTCTGTCGCGGTAATCGGCAAAGCAGGTAAAGCTGACGTGAAGCTCGGGATTTACCGCCTTGACCGTTTCGTAAAAGCGCTTTTGGTAGTCGGAAATTATATCCCTTCTCCAAGCGCACCACTTTTCCCAAAGCGGATCGCTGATTTTGAGCTTTGCGGGGTCCTTGCCGTATTTTTTGATAAAGCCCGATTTACTGCTTTCGTTATAGCCGAAATCCTCGTAATTGTGCTCCTGGTAATAATACGGCAGAGGATAGCGCATATAGTCCGCCTGAATACCGTCGACGTCGTATTTTTCGGCAATTTCTTTTACTATCGCAAGGTTGAACCGCTGTATCTCATCGTCGGCAGGGTCGAGCGTTATAACTCCGTCGGGTCCTGCAACTCTGCCTCTGTTTGTGAGCAGATATTTATCCTTATATATGCTCATATAGTGATTTTCGGGATAGGCTACGTCCTCGAGCCCGCTCGAGAAGGCGTTCACCATAACGACAAGCCGTAACCCCTCTGCATCGCACGCCTTTTTGAACGCGGCGATAATATCGAAATCCTTGTAATCGCGATAGGCAACAAAGCCCTCGACCTCGCTGTTATAAACGGCAAAGCCTGCGACGTGGTTATCGATTATAAGCGTATTGAGCCCGCAATGCTTCGCATAAGCGACGGTATGATCAACGTCGTTCTGATTTGTGTAATGAAGCACTACGTTTTTGGAGTAATCGTATTCGCCTATCGTAACCCAAGCCATTCTGTCCTGAACGGTGATATAGGGAACGAGCTCGTTTTTGGCTTCCTTTACAGACGCATAAAGCCGTATCACCGATTCCGCAAGCAACTGCGCGTCTCCGTCGGCAATTGCCTTATTCGCCGCCTCGACCTCGGCATCCGCGCTCTGCAAAGCCTTATCGGCTCCTTCGAAATCTATTCGGTCGAGCCTTTCGAGAGCGCTGTCGAAATCGGATTTTATCACGTCGAGCTCGGCTTTTAACCTCTCGAGCTCGGTTTTCGGAGTGGTAAGAATACGGATATTTCTCGGGCCGTTTTTTATAACAAGCGCGTTCGGCTCTGCCATACGCTTCAGCATTTCGGCGCTGATTCCGCTTGCCGAAATAACGAATCCGCCCTTCGGAACCTTTTTCATACCCGAGCAATCGGCGAATATTTCGGTTATGCTTCCGTTTTTGTTTACAAGCACCTCGGTTATATGCAGTCCGACGGGAGTCGTGGTATACTTATCGCTCGTATAGAGAGTAATCCCGTCCTCCGAGCGCTCGGTGTTGGATCCGTCAACCGTAAGTCGCTTAGAGGTGTAGAGCTTCTCGCCCTCGACAAGAACCGCCTCGTCGCCGACTTTCAGCCTTTGCACCTTGCGCTCGTTCGCGCTGTTTTCGCCGACGGTGAGCACGTATCCGCCCTTGGGGATCGCGATCCCCGCAGCTTCATCGCGCGAGCGGTTGATCTCGACGATTTTTCCGTCGCATATAGCTATTTCGGTGCAATAAATATTGCTTTCGGTGTTGCCGGTGTACCAATTTTCATCGTAAAGCCAGCCCGTATCCTCAGCCGTGCGAACGGTATTTTTATATCCGACCTCAACGAATACGTCGCCGAACCTGACGTAGCTTTCGGGCAGTGCCACCGTCTTTTTATCGGCAAGCTCCGCTTTTTCGCCGAGCTTTACCGCCGAAGCGTCCACACCGCGAAAGCGTATTACAAAGCCGTCCTCGGGAATCACGGAATTTCTTCCCTTTTCACCGATTTCGATAACGATTCCGTCGAGCACCGTAATATCGCAAAAATCTTTATCCGAAGCTTTAGGGGTTGCAAGGGCGTAATCGCCCGTGAACAGATAAACGCCGTTTTCTGCCTTATCGGTATTTATCCCGCTCTTAAGCTCATATTCGGCGTCGCCGACGATAAGCCTTTTTATTTCGGCTTCGGGCTCGGACTCGAGCGAAGCGGACGAGCTCTCATTTCCCTCTCCGCCGCACGCCGCAAGTAACGGACAAAGCATAAACGCCGCGCAGAAAAGGGCAAGCAGACGCTTTTTGTTCGTTTTCATTTATTTTCCTCTCTTAATCGGCGAAAATAACCGGCTGTATTCTTTCGGGCGGCTCGGGAAGCGCGCAATCGCGGTAGCCGAGAATACAGTTGCCGATGCCGATATATTCATCGGGGATGCCGAAGGAGCGGGCGATTTCTCTGCCCGAATCGCTTTCGAAAACCTCTCTCGCACGGTGTATCCAGCAGGAGTCTATCCCGAGTGAGAACGCGGCGTTCATAAGGTTCGCCATAGCGCAGGAGCCGTCCTCGACGGTCGTTGTGCGATTTCTGTCGGCAAAAACGACTATAACCGTGCCTGCGTTGTAAAACGGGTCCTTATCGCTCCCCATAACCGAAGCGTTCATTTTCGAAAGCCTGTCGCGCAGCTCCTTATTCGTTACGACAAGGAAAAGGGTATCGCGGGTGTTTCTGCCCGTGGGGGCATAAAGCCCCGCTTTTATTATTTTTTCGATATCCTCACGCGGTACCTGCTTATCCGAAAAGCTTCTGATGCTTCTGCGCTCGGTGAGCGTTCTGAGCGTTTCGTTCATATTATTTCTCCAATGCCGACATAAGCGTTGCCGCAAATTCGCGGTAATCGTCTGCCGAAAGGCTCATTATCTTTTCTCTTTCCCAGTTTGCATAGAGCTTCGATATCTCTCTTTCGAGCATTACCAAGCCGTAAGCCTTTTCGGTCGCCTCGGTAAGTCCCTGCTTTTCCGCTTCTTTAAGAAGCACGAAATAGCGGATACCGCGTACGAGCGTTCTTAAGCGCAACGATTCGATAGCTCTGCCGTCGGGCGCGGGATAAACGTATCCGAGGTCGCCCACGGGGAACGGACCGTAGCGAAGGTCGCTGTTGGGGAAATCCGTCCAGCAGGTATAGCTCCAGCGCAAAAATCCGTCCATCTTCGCAAACGCGGCGAGGATACCGGTATAATAACCGTCAACGAGCTCGCTTCTTAAGAAGCTGTTGGGAATTTCGGGGCAGCAGCAGACGTAATAGAGGAAGCGCTTTTCGGGCATTTCGGCTCTGAACTGCATAAGCGCGTCGTATTCGCTGTACATTGCGGAAATATAGGGCGCGAAATCGAAAATATCCTTGCCGAATTCGTTTACAAATTCCGCGTGGTTGATAGCTGTTTTGTATTTAAAGGTGGGGGCAACCGATTTGATATGCTCAAGGCTCTTGCGGTATGCCTCGATATCGGCAGGCTCGTCCGCGGCGATACGTACACGGTCGAGTTGATTGGTTTCGGTGAAATATTTTTCGAGCGCGCGGATATAATCGTCGAGCTCTGCCGCGGTGTGCAGATATCCGTAAACACCGCTTGCCTCATCGTATACGCGGATATGTATTCCGTCGGGATAATCGGGTGCGGTGCGTACTCCGCCGTATTCCTTGGTATCCCAAACGTTTACCAAGCCATAAACCGAGATACATTCGTCAATGCCGTATTCTGCGCAAAGGTCGATATATCTCTGCATAACGGAATAATCGTATTCAAAGCTTCCGTCGTGCTTGCGGGTAACCGATATCATCGAATATTCGAACATATTTGCCTTGTATCTCTGCTCGTTCTGGCACGCCTGACCGTTCCAGGGAATTTCGGACGCCATAACGGTTACGCATTTAACGCCTGCGTTGCCGAGCGATTCGCAATAATTGCGGAGAATTTCGAAATGACGGTCGCTCCAGAGATGAACCTTATACTGTCTTGCGATATTCGAGGGGTGCTGCCAGAGGTCGAGATGGAAGCCGTTATCCTTATTTTCGGGGAAGGTAAAGGCAAAAACCTCAAGCTCGGCTTCGATTTCGCCCACCAACGCTTCGTCGGCAAAGCCGTAGCTCTCGTAAATTGCGATCTTGCCCTTGTAAATGCCCTTTTTCGCATCTGCGGGAATCTTCATTTCGCAATATACCGAAAGTATTCCGTCGGCGTCGGCTTCCTCGACCGCGTGCTCCTGAAGCGAATCCGCACGGTAGAAGCCGTCGTCGCAGATGTGCATACCGATATGATAAAGCTTGCATTCGAAGGGGAAATCGGATTCGAAGCGGATGTTTTTGCGTCTTGCGTCCTGCGAAAACCAGGGCTGGCTCGAAAGATTGAGCGCATAAAGCTCATCGGCTGTTATAACCGCCTGAAACGCGGCAGTATCGTTTCTGCCCGAAACAAGCTTTATACTCTTGGGCATAGCCTCGACGTTGCTTTTGTTAAATCTTGCTCTGTCGCCCCATATAAGCTTGAAGCTTTCGGGCGCCGCGCCGTAAATGATTTTCATACTGTGTACCTACGCTTTCTTTAAATAAGTGTTATATCTTCGTTCGTCGTCAAGTGTCGTGGGGGAATCGTGTCCGGGATAGATGTCGTAATCTCCGGGCAGGTTGCGGAGCGCGCGGAGCGAGCGCATCATTGCCTCCTCGTCGCCGCCTAAGTCGGTTCTGCCGATGCTGTTTTTGAAAAGCGTATCGCCGGTAAACATCATACCGTCGAAAACGTAGCAAACGCTTCCCTTCGTGTGCCCGGGGGTGTGGATAACGTAGAAATCAAAGCCCGCAACCGAATACTGCCCCTCCTTCGAGAATGTAAATTCGGCAGGCTCGAAGGGACGGGGGTCATAGGGGATTATCGCGCTGAACATATCGCGCTCGGTAAGCATGTGCGCGTCGGCTTCGTGTATCGCAACCGGCACCTTTATTCCGCGCAGGTCGCCTACGGCTAAAATATGGTCGAAATGACCGTGAGTAAGCAGAATAAGACGGCAGACGGCATCGGCGCGGTGAAGCGCATCCTGTATCACGGTAAGGTCTGCACCGGGGTCGATAACTATCGCGTCGCGCGTGTCGGGGTTTTTCAGAATATAGCAGTTGGTACGGAGCGCTCCGACCTCTACTCTCATTACGGTCATATCCTTCATAAGCTTCGTCCTTTCGGTTTATTGTCATAATTATACACTCGTTTCCCTCAAAAGTAAATAGCAAAAAAGCAAACTAAAGTGTTTTTTTGTTAATCCGCGCAAAATTCACCCCTTGATTTTGCTATAGTTTTGTTGTATAATCTTTATGTAATAAGGAAACAAGGAGGAACCCGCTTCCCGCATATAGAGCTGTGCTTTTACAAGGCAATACCAAACACTTCCAATTAACGTCGCACACGACGTTCCCGCAGCATTCTGTTTTACGCTTTTATCGTGAATTTTAAATCAGGAGGTTTTTTATGAAAAATTTCGTATTGTTCCTTTTTACGATCTCTCTGCTTTTGAGCCTGATTGCCTGCAACGAAGGCGCAACCGAGGCAAGCGATCCCGAAAGCACCGTATCCGAAAGCACTTCTCCGACCGTTTCGCAGTCCGAGGAATCCGAATCTGACGTACACTACGAGAATATAGAAGCCAAGCAGGAAGCCTATCTTTCGCTTTCCGCAGGAATCGCAGACAAGCAGCTTACCTACAGACAGCGCGAGGAAGGCAGCTCAAAGGGCTATGAATACACCTATTACGAACCCACCGCGTTTTGCGTTCTCGAAAACGGCAACGTCGCGTTTGTCGATTCGGTCGCGCAGAAAATAAAGGTTTTCGACACGGATGCAAAAGAAGTGCGCACGGTCGAATACACCGCGGACAACGAGTACGATATGCCTGTTCTGCTTGCCGAAAAGGACGGAGCGTTTTGCGTTGTTATGATTCCCTACGGGCAGGTATGCGATTGCGACGAAAAGCATTATTGCTACGCTCTGCTTGTCGAGTCCGAAAAGCAGACGAAGGTATCGATGGAATCGGATGCCGCCGAATACACCAAAATCCCGTGTGCGCTTGAATTTACCGAAAGCAAAAAGGCAAAGATGACCGCAGAAAACCACAGAGTTATCGAAATAGATTTCGAATCGGATCGCTTCACGGATCTCGGGGTAGAAAACCCCAAGCTCAGCACCATTGTTTTGACAAATCCGGATTCCCGATATATCGGCTCTGACGAAAACGGCGAAGTCTATTTCCGCCGTACCGTCGGCGACGGCGACGAAAAATCCGTTACCGTTACCTGCTATGACCAATCGGGAGAAAGCATCCTTTCTGCCGAAATCGACTTCCCGGACGATAAAAGCTATACCGCTACACCGTATACCGTTTCGGGCGGATATGTGTATTATTTCGTCTGCACCGAGACTACTGTTGAAATCTGCAAGCTAACGCTCGGAAATTCTTGAATAAAAACGAATTATTTACAAAAAAATCATTGACATTAACCGCGATTATGTTATGATATTTATAAGGATTAGGGCGCAGAAGTTCCAAAACTTGTGCGCCTTTCTCTTCTCTTGAAAACATATTACGGTTCGGGGCTTTTTTATGGACAAAATTCCCTTGCTTGTCGTCGTCGGTCCGACCGCGAGCGGCAAAAGCGCTTATGCGATCGAAAAAGCAATACAGCTCGGCGGCGAGATTATAAGCGGCGATTCGATGCAGATATATCGCGGAATGGATATAGGCACGGCAAAGCCGACAGTTACCGAAATGTGCGGGATTCCGCACCATCTTATCGATATTGCCGATATAGAAGAGCCGTTTTCGGCGGCAAGGTTTGTCGAGCTGGCGGCTAAAGCTATCGATGATATTACCGCAAGAGGAAAGCTCCCTATAATTGCGGGCGGCACCGGACTTTATATCGACACGCTTATCAGCGGCACACAGCTTTCGGCGACCGAGGACGACCCCGCCCTGCGCGCAGAGCTTTTCCGCTATGCAGAGGAAAACGGAGCTCTCGCCCTGCACGCCCGTCTTTTTGAGGTTGATCCCGAAGCCGCAAATGCAATACACCCGAACAATATAAAGCGTGTTGCGCGTGCGCTTGAGATATACTATAACACCGGAAAAACCAAAACCGAGCTTGATATAAAAAGCAGGCAGGCAGACAGCATATATGCGCCGCACGTCGTTTATATTCAGCCGAAGGAGCGCGAAACGATATACGAGCGTATCGACAGGCGAGTCGATATTATGTTTGAGCTCGGACTTGAAAACGAGGTAAAAACGCTTTTTGATAAGGGGCTGAAGGACACCCCCACGGCATCGCAGGCTATCGGCTACAAGGAATTTTACCCCTATTTCGATGATCTTTGCCCGCTCGATGCGGTAAGAGTTGCTATCTGCCTCAACACGCGGCACTATGCAAAACGCCAGCTCACCTGGTTTAACCGCAAGCCCGCGGACGAAATTATTTATATTTAAAAAATTCACGAAAGGAGGATATATATGAGCAGCGAAAACCGCAACCTGCCCGAAAAGCAGGCACCCTCTGCCGTAGCAACGCGCAGAATTGCCCCCAAGGGCGCAAAAAGGGATAAATATATTAAGCTTGCAAAGCGTTTTCTCGCTCAGTTCGGCACGGCGATAATCGCGGTTGCGCTCGTCGCTTATATCTTCCTTCAGCTTATGCTCAACGTAAGCGTGAGCATCGACCGCGAAACCGCCACCTATGCGAGCATTACCGACAGAGCTGAGCTCGAAGCCTTTCTCTTCCGCGACGAGCAGCTTATCCCCGCGGGCGCATCGGGCACGAACTGTTTTCTTGCCGAGGAGGGCGAAAAGGTAAGAGCGGGCGAGGAAATCGCCGTAACCTATTCCGACCCCGAGGACGTTAAGATCCAATCGCGGATAAGCGAAATAGACAAGCGCATAGATATTCTCGAGCGGTCGAGTCTTTCGCTCGGCGCATCGACGACCGATATCCAAAAGCTCGACAGCGAAATCGACGAGCTTGTTCTTTCGATAATCCGTCAGGCAGACAACAACGATTTCGATAAGGTGCTTCGCGAAAAGGAGGAGCTTCTTATCCTTATGAACCGCCGCCAAGCGCTTATACAGTCGGAAAGCTACAAGGACGAGCTCGAAAGTCTTAAATCCGAGCGCGAATCGCTCAATTCGAGCCTTACGGGCGCAAGCTTTATCACCACCGCGCCGCAAAGCGGATATTTCTATTCGACGGTTGACGGATACGAAAACAGCTTCACCCTCGAGCGTCTTGAAACGCTTACGGGAGAGGGCTTCGAGCAGCTTTCGGATTCCCTGCCCGATAAAAGCGTCATTTCCTCCTCTGCCGGAAAAATAGTGCGCTCTTCTACCTGGTATATCGCGGTTGCGCTCGACAAGCGTACGGCAGAAACCTTCCGCGACGGAAAAAGCTATCCGATAACCTTCCAATATTCGAACAACACCGAGCTTAATATGACTCTCGACCGCCGTATCACCCGAACCGATAAGAATATGACGGTTCTCGTGTTCAGCACGAAGCTTATGCCCGAGGGCTTCGATTATTCGCGCTGTCAGACTGTAGAGCTCCCCGTTGCAACGCACGAGGGTATCCGTGTGAGCAACAGCGCAATTCGTATAAAGGACGGCGAAACCGGCGTTTATACCGTCGTCGGCTCGAAGATCGTTTTCAAAAAGACGGAAGTGCTTTATAACTACGGAAGCTATTCGATATGCGCGATTCCCGTCAACCCCGCCTACCCCGAACGGCGTGATATTGCGTATTCCTCGAAAACCCAGCTTTCTCTGCACGATTCGGTGGTTACCGACAGCGGAGAAATATACGACGGAATGAGACTCAAGTAAGTATGAACACCTTGGAACAGATTGCAGAGAATATAAAAAGAATCAAAGCCGAGCTCGGCGGAAGGGCAAGACTGCTCGCCGCGACGAAAACGGTGCCTGCCGATATTATCAATTTCGCGCTCGATTGCGGAATCGACCTTATCGGCGAAAACCGAGTGAACGAGCTTTTGGAAAAATACGAGCATATCGACAGAAGCCGCACCGAGATACATTTTATCGGCGCACTCCAGACCAACAAGGTAAAATATATTATCGATAAGGTCGATATGATACACTCGGTAGACAGAGTTTCGCTCGTCGATGAAATCGAGCGTCAGGCGGCGAAAAGAAATATAATTATGCCCGTCCTCGCCGAGATAAATATCGGAAAAGAGGAAACGAAATCGGGTATCCTGCCCGAGCAAGCCGAGGAATTTTGCGCTTATATTTCCGAAAAACCGCATATAAAGCTCTGCGGTCTGATGGCAATTCCCCCGAAAAGTGAAAATTTCGGCGATAATCGTAAATATTTTTGCGAAATGGCGAAAATATTTATTGACATATCGAGCAAAAATGTAGATAATAGTAATATGGACGTATTATCGCTCGGAATGAGCGACGATTATGCCGACGCGGCGGATTGCGGCTCGACGCTCGTGCGTGTCGGAAGCGCGATATTCGGAAAACGCGAATATCCGATCAAAAATCAGGAATAAAAATTATTAACATATCAGGAGGCACAACAATGGGATTTATCAAGAACATCGGCGAGCTTTTCAAGAGCCCCGAGGATTTCGACGAAAACGAAGGCTATGAAGGCTACGAAGAAGAGGAAGAGGAAGAGGTAGCTCCCGCTCCCGCTCAGCAGGCCAAGGCTGCCCCCGCTCCCGCAGCAAGAGCAACCGGCGGCATCTCCTCCGGCGCGGCTTTGGAAATGAAGGTCGTTAAGCCCGAGCGCTTCGACGAAGTAAAGGTTATCGGCGAGCATCTTCTCGCAAGACGCACCGTCGTTCTCAATCTCGAAGAAACCAACAAGGAAACCACCAAGAGAATTATCGACTTCCTTTGCGGCGTAGTATTCGCAATCGACGGTCAGGTAAAGAAGGTTGCAAACGCTACCTACGTGGTTACCCCCAAGAACGTAGACGTTTCCGGCGAACAGTCCGAAACCCCTGCTGATAACGGCAACGGCAACGCGGCTAAGCAGCAAAGAGATCTTTTCTAATTAACGGAGTAGATTTTTTTGGAAGAACTGTTCTTTTTCGTATCACAAACGGTAAATGCCTTTTTGAGTATATTTATGCTCCTTCTCCTCGCGAGAGCCATTGTCGGCTTCTTTGCGGGTGAGGACGGAGAAAGCGGTCTTTTGCTCTTTTTGTTTGCAGTTACCGAGCCCGTGGTCAGTCCCGTACGCAGAATGCTTGCGCGGATACCCCTTTTAGAAGAGTCGCCGATCGACTTTTCTTTTATGGCGACATACCTTATAATAATGATCGTTCAAACCGCACTACCGCTTTAGCCGAACGGCAAAAAGCGTAGTGCTTTTGGGCTTTCTTAAGCTTTGAAAACAGCAAACTATATAAAACCCCGAAAGGAGCGAAAAGCAATGCTGGCACCGCACGAATTAAAAAACAAACAGTTCCAGAAAACCTTCAAGGGCTATAATCCTCAGGAGGTAGACGAATATCTCGCGTTCGTGCTCGAAAAATATACCGAGCTCTACCGCGAAAACAACGAGCTTGAACGCAAGCTCAGAATAGTGGTTACAAACCTCGACGAAATCAAGGACGAAGAGGAATCTATAAGAAGCACGCTCATTTCCGCACAAAAGATGGCTGAAAAGATCATCGCCGATGCGAACGACCGTGCAGATATCATCACGGGCGCGATCAAGGACCGTTGCGACGGCGTTATCGCAGAATTCCGTCAGCAGCTCCAAGCCGAAAAGGAAAAGGCTTGGGTTATGCGCACGCGTATTATCGATTTCAAAAAATCGGTCTACGAGCTTTACGGCAAGCACATCGCCGAGCTTAAGGATCTTTCGGTAAACGAAATCGAGGATATCGTGCTTCCCAACGACGATGCGCTTATCGCGGGAATTTTCAGCGACGTTAAGGGCAGAATCGAGGAAGAAACCGAGCGCCGCAAAAACGAGCGCGAGCTGAAGAACGAGGAGCCCCGCTATACCGAAGCCGAGGAGGAATCTCCCGCAGAGGAAGCGGCTGTTGCGGCTGCCGAAGGTCAGCCCGAGCTTTCGCCCGAAGCAAAGGAAGCAGAGGACGAATATCTTAAATATATGATGGGAGAAAACGAAGAAGAGGAAAGCACCGAGGAATAATCGGCTTCGTTTCTAAAGTAACAATGAAGGAATACAAGGACACACTCAATCTGCCTGCCACCGAATTTCCGATGAGAGGCAACCTCCCCGCAAAAGAGCCCGAAATGCTCGACCGCTGGAACAGCGACGAGCTTTATCGCGTTTTGCTTAAAAAGAACGAAGGCAAGACCCCGTTCGTGCTTCACGACGGCCCTCCCTTCTCTAACGGATATATCCACCTGGGCCACGCGCTCAACAAGGTATTGAAGGATTTTATCGTTAAATCCAAGGCTATGAGCGGCCACTATACCCCCTACGTTCCCGGCTGGGACAACCACGGACTTCCTATCGAAAGAGCTATCGAAAAGTCCAAAAAGGATCTCAATAAGGATATGTCGGTGCCCGAATTCAGAAAGGCGTGCGAGGACTTCGCAGAGGACTTTATCCAGAAGCAGATGTCGGGATTTACGCGTCTCGGCGTGCTCGGCGACTGGGATGCTCCCTATCGCACCATGGATAAGCACTTCGAGGCTCAGGAGGTCAAGGTCTTCGGCGCAATGTTCGATAAGGGCTACATCTACAAGGGCCTCAAGTCTGTAACCTGGTGCCCCTTCTGTGCGACCGCGGTTGCCGAAGCGGATATCGAATATCACGACGATCCCTGTACCTCGGTATACGTAAAGTTCAAGATCAAGGACGATATGGGCAAGCTC
>JAGBWF010000117.1 GCA_017629895.1 Clostridia bacterium | reverse complement strand
GTTATCGATGCCGAGGGCAAGATAACGCATATCTTCCTGGAAGCTCTCGAATACAGTCAGCTCAAGGAAGCAATCGAAAATTCAAAATAACCAAAAATCCTCGGAAGGCAGGTTTTTCCGAGGATTTTTTGCTTGACTATTATAATTTTACGCTATATAATCAAAGCGAAAATATTATCTTTGGAGCATTTAAAATGGCAAAGCAGATCTGGAGCACAGAAAACGGCGGTATAATTTGGAAAACCGAAAAAGGTGTATCTCACTACGACGATATCGAAATGAGCGCCCCTTATATCGACCTTTGGGCAAAATACGGAATCAATGCCGACGGCACGCTTTTTCTTGAATACAAGCTATATTTTCCGACTCTTCGCACCATACCGAACAACACCCACGCGACCTATTGCTTTGCAATCTCCGACAGCGAAAGACCGCGCATTATATGCGACGGAGAGACCGTTTCAGAATACCCGCGTGAATTTATTTTCGACGGTGCTTTGACCGTAAAATGCGATACCGAATACGGATTTAAAACCGAGCGCACCATATTCCCCGCAAGCAACGGCAAGGAGGCGATTGAGCTTGTAACCGTCTGTGCAGAGCGCGAGCTCGAGCTTTCGCTTTCTCATAAAAGCGGATACGTCCATTCATACGGGAGAGGCACGAAAGGGGTTTACGTTTCGCGCATCTGCAACGATTGCTGCGACGGACTCTGGCTCGAGCCCGACACAAAAATCAACTTCGGCATTTATTATTCAACCCTTAAAGCCGACGAAACGCCTGTAATCTCCGACGGCAGAAACGAGCTGCAGCTTCGCAAAAGGCGTGTCGCCGAGCTTTGCGATTCCTCGCTTATACTCGAAAGCGGCAACGCCGAATTGGACGTTATGACAAGGCTTTCGAAGCTTCGCGCAGGGGAGAGCATTTTCGAAACACTCACCGGTAAATACCATTCTCCCGGCGGACACGCCTATTATGCGGCGATATGGTGCAACGACGAGATAGAATACGCAGGTCCGCATTTCGCGATGACGGGCGACAAGGTTGCGATCTCGGCTTCGATAAACGCATACAAGGCGTATATACCCTTTATGTCGGAAAGCTACACAAGGCTTCCCTCCTCGATAATCGCAGAGGGGCTTGATATATGGGAGGGTGCAGGTGACAGAGGCGATGCCGCGATGTATCTCTACGGAGCTTCGCTGTTTTGTCTTTATCTCGGCGATGAAGCTGTCGCACGCGAGCTTTTCGGCGCGATAAAATGGTGCGCAGAATACTGCGAAAGAATGAAAACGCAAGAGGGGGTTATCCGCTCCGACTCCGACGAGCTCGAGGGACGCTTCCCTACCGACAAATACGCAAATCTTTCAACCTCGGCGCTCTGCTACGGAGGGCTTATAAACGCATCGAAGCTTGCACGCTCGCTCGGCGAGGAGGATATTGCAGCACTTTACGAAAAACGCGCGCTTGAGCTCGAAAGCGCGATAGAAAATTATTTCGGTGCAACCCTTCACGGCTTTGAAACCTACAGATATTCCAAGGGCTTCGATACCCTGCGCGCATGGATTTGTCTGCCGCTTTGTATGGGGATAGATAAACGCGCAAGCTCCACGCTCGACGCGATGCTTTCGCCGTATCTGTGGACCGAGGAGGGTATGCTTACCTGCGAGCGCTCTGCCGAAAACACAAGCAACACGATATGGGACAGAAGCACACTTTACGGTATGAAATGCGCCTTCCTTTCGGGCGCGGGCAACAGGATGATAAAGCGGCTTCTCGATTACTGCCGAAAGCGTCTGCTTTGCGACAGAGTCCCCTATGCCGTCGAGGCTTACCCCGAGGGCGACAAAAGACATCTTTCGGGCGAAAGCGCACTTTTCGTAAGGGTTATCACCGAGGGGCTCTTTGCCATTCTGCCCGAATCGCTTAAAAGCTTTTCCTTTATCCCCTCCTTGCCCGAAGGCTTTTGCAGTCTATCGCTCAGAAAGATATTTATATGCAATTCCTGCTTCGACATAGAGCTTGACAAAAACGAATACTCGGTTTACGAAAATGGTGTCCTTATCGCAAAGGGGCTCACCGACGGAAAAAGAGTCCTTATCAGCTCCCAAAAATAGAAGACGCTGCCGCGAAAATTTCACGGCAGCTTTTTTTACAAAAAAACAAAGGTGTCAACAGACACCCCAACGAATACAGAATACCACAAATGAATCAATATGTCAACGGTTTTTTGTCTGTTTAAACAACATTCTGCCGTTTGCATAATTTTATATAGTGCATTTTGTTAAATCCGTGTATTGAAAAATGCTTGATTATGTGATAGTATAAAGACAAGGAAAGGGTGAGTCCAATGTTCTAAGAGTAAACGGGCAAAAGGCTTCAAGTCCCGTTCTTTCAACCGCTTCTCAACGCTTTGTTTTTAGGAAAAATCCTAACAATTTCAAACGAAGAACACACACGACCGTTTAATATCGGCAAGAGAGAATCAGAAAGAATTTTGAAGTAAGCTCGATCGTACGATCCGAAATCCTCAACGGATCACCAAAGCCTTAAACCTTATATTCTGTTCCGCAAAAGCCCGGGACCGTCTCACCTACGAGATAAAAGTTCATTCTGTATGGCAGAATAACGGCACACGAATAAAAGGTACAAAATCTGCAGAAACGAGAGGTTAAATTGATGTTGGATATCAAGACAGAAAATAAATAGCCCTTGGTTGTAAGTATAGATTATACAACCAAGGGCTGTTTTTTTATGCTCAAAACGGCTTATATAGTTCTTAGGATATCCAAAAAGAGCTCTGCTTCCCGTTGCGTGTTATATTTCGAAAGCGAAATTCTGACACCGCCGCTTTCATAGGTGCCGAGCGTTTTGTGTGCATTCGGCGCACAGTGAAAGCCCGCGCGGACCGCAACCCCAAGCTCCGATAATCTGTCGGCAACGCTTTCGCAATCACTTCCCCTTTTGTTGAAAAGCATCACAGGAACATACTCTTTTTTATGTCTCCCGCGCGAAATCCCGTGCAATGTTATGTCAACCAATCCACACATATTCGACACGAGATAATCAAAAACCGCGTATTCCCTTTCGGAAAGCTCTAATTCATCGAGCGCCGCCGAAAGCCCCGCAATTCCGCCTATATTCATAGTGCCGGCTTCTAATCTTTCGGGGTATTCCTCGGGCATTTCATAGCTTTTTGAATTTGTGCCGGTTCCACCCTCGATAAAAGTGTCGATGATAATATCACTGTGTGGGTTTATAATGAGCGCACCGACACCCATCGGGCCGCATAGCCCCTTATGCGCAGGTATACATATTATGTCAACCCCAAGTGCAACGATATCAAGCTCTCTGTGCCCTGCGGTTTGCGAAGCATCGAGGATAAAAACCGCATCCTCGGGAGCTATGCTTTTTATACGTTCGATCGGCAAAATTTTACCGCAAACGTTCGAAGCGTGCGTTACAACAATATTCGTAGCCGAGCGCGCAACCGCCGAAAAATTCTCGCAGGTAACGTCATCCCTTTCGGTATCGACAAGAAATTGCTTAAGCACGGTTTCGCCTCTCCGCCTTAACGTGTTTATCGGGCGCATAACCGCGTTGTGCTCCATCGAGGAAACGACCGTTACTCCGCCTGCTCGGTTCGTGCCCTTTATCGCCATATTCAGTGCCTCGGTTGCAGAGGAAGTAAATATAACGAGCTCGGGGCGCGTGTTGAACAGATGCGCCAGCTTTTTGCGGCAATTATAAACCGTTTGTGCCGCGTTTAACGCATATATATGACCGCTTCTTCCCGAATTTCCGCAGTTTTTCATTGCCTCGGCGACTGCGTTTATAACCGCATTCGACTTTGGAAACGTCGTTGCCGCGTTATCGAAATATATCATCTTTCATCGGTGCTCCCAACTATTACCACGCCGGATTGCATCAGTATCTCCAGCGCTTTTTCGAAAAAAGATATATCTATGCTCAAGCCGTACCCACAGCCGCGAATGCTTTTTACCGCGCGCGAACGCGTCAGGTAAGAGTATATGCCGTTATTTTTCAGTATTTCCTGCGCTTTGAGCGCATAAGTTACCGATGAAAGCACGATTATTTTTTTCATAGTTTTAACTCCCCCTTTACAGTTTATGAGTCGGCATCAAATGCGGTGTACGAAGACTTGTAATTATAACCGTTAAAATAAAAAAAGAGAACGTATCGGCTCTATGCCTACCGCTCTCTCTTTATTTCTTTAAAGATATAGGTTTTGTCTGTAATATTCCTCGAACCGTTTGATCTGGGGCGGTATTGCATAATCGCTCATTAAAAACGCCTTGAATTCCTCTTCGGTATACCAGACAAAGCCCTCGGTTTCGCCCTCTTGGAGCTTCACTGCGCCTTTATCGCAATCGACAGTACCGAGAAACAAGCAATAAACCGTTTGCTTTTCTTCATCACGATACACGCCGATTTCCTTTAAATTATTGCAGTTCAAGCCCGTTTCCTCACGAAGCTCGCGCTTTACACACTGCCATTTATCCTCGCCCGAAATCGCAGAACCGCCTGCAGTTGCCTCGTAAAATCCGCCGAAATTCGTTTTCGATTGCGCACGCTTCATACAAAGGTAGCTTCCGTCTGCGTGCTTTATAAGGATTTCGCAAACCAAATGATAAAGCCCCTCGGGAATAACGTCGCCGCGACTTATTTTCATATTTGAAACCGCTCCGTCAGCTGTATACAGATCCCAGAGTTCGCCATGAGACGCTTCTTCGGGCTTCAATGTCTGCGATTCGTTTTTTGACTTTATATCACGCATCTTACGAATCACCGCAACTGCAAAAATCACGAGAATAAACAGAAATAATATACCCAATACAACTGCGCCGAAGATTTCTCCCTCATTCACAACAGATACCGTGCACAGCACGCCCAAAGCTAAAAGTGCAGAAAATACCGCAAGCAAAACGATACCGGCCAAAAGCCTGATCGACCAATGCGCCTTTTTGTTGCCTGCCGCATCCAACGAGGAGTCTAAAATCAGCTCCAATATTCCTTCCAATATGCCTTCAAGCAATAATTCCATAAGCCTCACCCCGAACGCATTGTAGCACAAAAAGAAGTGCCGGTCAAGCACTTCTTTTCTTATTTATCAGCTGTTAAGGAATGCAACGCTTGCCTTGTACATTTCATAGATATCGTATTTGGAAGCAAGCTCGGTTACAGAGTGCATCGAAAGTATCGGTACGCCGCAGTCGATAACCTCGATTCCGAAGTGTGCGATTTCGGAGGCAACGGTGCCTGCACCGCCCTGATCGACCTTGCCGTATTCGCCGACCTGCCAAGCAACGCCTGCTTTATCGAAAATAAGCGCAAGCTTGGAAAGAGTTTCGGCGGAAGCGTCGGAGCAGCCGCCCTTACCGCGCGAGCCGGTATATTTGCTCACTGCTACGCCGCCGTGAATATAGGTAGAGTTTGCCGCCTCGTATGCATCGGCATAGCAGGGATCGTATGCACCGCCGACGTCTGCCGAGAGACAGATGCTGTTCTTCTTGCAGGCAAGGAAGTCTTCGCCCGCAGCTTCGCAAAGAGCACGAATGAAATCAGGATAGGATTCACTGCCCAAGCCGGTTACACCGTAAGAACCGATTTCCTCTTTATCGGCAAGCATTATGACCGAGGTGTGCTCGGGAACGCCGTTTTCGAGAAGTGCGCGGAAGGAGGGGTATGCGCAGATACGGTCGTCGTGGCCGTATGCGGCAATAAGCGAGCGGTCAAAGCCGACCTCACGCGACATCATCGCAGGAACCGCAGTGAGCTCTGCCGTGATAAGATCGCGCTCTGTGATATTGTATTTTTCATTGAGGATAGAGAGCACGCGAAGCTTTACGCCGCCGTCTTCATCGCTAGGAAGCGAGCCGCCGATGATGTTGAGTCCCTCGCCCGAGATAAACTCGGAAGCCGTTTTGCTCATCTGATCCTTGCCGATATGAGGCATAAGGTCGGAAATATAGAAAACGGGGTCCTGCGGGTCTGCGCCGATATTGATATCAACACGCGTTCCGTCAGCTCTGTAAACCACGCCGTGAAGCTCGAGCGGAATAGCGGTCCACTGATATTTTTTAATACCGCCGTAATAATGGGTCTTGAAATATGCAATTCCCGTGTTTTCGTAAAGAGGCTGAGGCTTGAGGTCGAGACGAGGATTATCGATGTGTGAAGCGATAATACGGCAGCCCTCGGAAAGCGGCCTTTTGCCGATAACCGCAAAGATAATACTCTTGTCGCGGTTTACATAACATACCTTGTCGCCTGCCTTTAAGGTCGCGCCGTGAGTATAGGGAGTAAAGCCTGCCGCAAGAGCTTCACCCTCTGTATAGATAACAGCCTGTCTTTCGGTCTTGGCGTTATCGATGAAATGACGGTAGTCCTTAATAAACGCCTCTACTTTGAGCTTTTCTTCTTCGGTCTTGGGGATAGAGCTCGGTCTTTTGTAAAGGAGCTTTTCTGCTTCTTTTCTTTCCATTTTCTTATTCCTCCTCGTTATAGTACAGTTTATTATATTGCTTTAAAAATTTATTTATCTTGTTTACATAATTCCGCGTTTCATCTATCGGAATTTCTTTTAGATTCACACCGTCGTCGGAATAGCGCGAGTCCTTCAGCCAATTCCCTACTCTGCCGTGCCCTGCGTTATATGCGGCGAGCGCGGTATCCCAGCAGCCGAATCGGTTATAGAGATGTCGCAGGTAATACGTGCCGTATTTGATATTCGTTTCGGGGTCTGTTATTTCTCCCGTCGGCGCTTCCTCGTCAAGCAGGCGCGAAAGCCAATCGAGCGTATCGGGCACCAATTGCATAAGTCCGTAGGCACCCGCATGGGATTTTGCATTGGGGTCGAATCCGCTTTCGGCAAGAATAACAGAATAAACGAGAGCCTCGGGCACCTCGTAAAGACCCGCATATTTCTCTACGTACTCGACAAATTCACGCGGGTACATCCGCTTTTGCACTTCCTCCGCCGCAAACAGCGCCAAAACCGCAAAAATCAACAGCACGGCAACGAGAATCAATGCTTTACTTCTCTTCAAGCCGTCATCTCCTCCTTTATGGCAGCAAGCAACGCGTAAGAGGCCTCTGCGAACGCCTCCTGTGTCGTTTCATTATATACGATATAGTCGCTGTTTTCGATAATAAAATCGTTTGTGCGCTGATTTGAAAGGCGAGAGCCTGCCTGCTCGGCGGTTATCGAATCGCGTTTGATTATTCTTTCTACACAATCCTCCTCGGGAGCGATTATGCCGATTATCGAATCGCATTTTTTGTCAAGCCCGCTTTCGAAAAGCGCAGGAGCATCGAGGATTATAAGCTCGTTTTCGCCGCAGGCGTTTATGATTTCGAAAACACGCTCGGTTATATATTTATGTGTAATCGCGTTTAATAATTCGAGCTTTTTGCGGTCGGAGAACACGATTTTCGCAACTGCTTTTCGGTTCAGGCGTCCGTCGATAACAGACTCCTCGCCGAAATGCGCCTTGATCTCCATAAGACATTCCGACGGATGAGAAACGAGCTCTGCATATACCTTATCGCAATCGATAACCTTATATCCGAGCTCTCGCGCTATTTCGCAAAATCCGCTTTTTCCGCTTCCGCTTCTGCCGCAAAGTCCTATCAATCGCATTTTCCGAGCACCTCCTCAAGCCTTTCCTTCGGGAACGAGCCGAGACGGAGAAGCTTCGGTCTGTCGGAGACAAGCGAAACTATCGTCGATTCAAGCCCCAATTCGCAATCGCCGCCGTCGATAATAATATCCGCGACGTCTTTTACTGCATCGAGCTCGCTTGCGTTTTTTGCACTGTCGAAGCCTGAAATATTTGCGCTTGTGGCGGCTATCGGCTTACCAAACGCCTTTGAAAGCTCGATAAATATTTTATTCGAAGGAAATCTCAGCCCAACCGTATCTCCGCCCGAAACGGCAATTTCGGGAATGCAGGGCTTTCTTTTAACAACGAGTGTCAACGGGCCGGGCGAAAATCGCCTTATCAGCTCGCGTGCGTTTTCATCGAGATACGCAATTTCCTCTGCCATTTCCAAGCCGCAAACGTGCATAAGAAGCGGTTTATCGAGCGGACGCTGTTTTTTTGCAAAAAGCGATTTCAGAGCGCGCTCGTTAAAAGCGTCTACACCGATTCCATACACCGTTTCGGTAGGAAAAACCGCAAGACCGCCGTTTTTCAAAGCATCGGATGCGGCTTTGATAATATTCATATCGATATTTTTTTCATCGATTTTGCAAAGCATCGCGCACATAAAATCACCTCTTTTTGCGATTATAACATATAAAACTCTCTTTTTCCACTGTTTGCAGAAAAAAACTATTGAATAAGATGCAAATCTTTGATATAATACGTTTGATTAGAGTTTTTGGAGAAATAATATGCCTATAAAAATTCCCATGTCTTTGCCTGCGGCAGAGGCTTTGATAAAAGAAAACATTTTCGTTATGGACGAGGCACGCGCGGTTCGTCAGGACATCCGCCCTCTTAAGATCGCCATAATGAACCTTATGCCGACGAAGATCGTTACCGAAACGCAGTTTTTACGCCTGCTTTCCAACACACCGCTTCAGCTCGATATAACGCTTCTTAAAACCGCTTCCCATACCTCGAAGAACACCTCGGAAGAGCATCTCGCAACCTTCTACAAAACCTTCGACGAGGTTAAAGAACAAAAATTCGACGGTCTTATCGTTACCGGTGCACCCGTTGAGCTTCTCGATTTCAAGGACGTCGATTATTGGGACGAGCTTTGCGAGCTTGTTGCCTGGGCGAAGAAAAACGTATATTCGACGATGTACGTATGCTGGGGTGCGTTTGCAGGCATGTAT
>JAGBWF010000116.1 GCA_017629895.1 Clostridia bacterium | reverse complement strand
GATAGTATTCCGAAATTCTCGAACGGAGTCTCGAGGTATCGAGAATGGTACCCGAACCGATAACGCGCTCGGTGGGAAGACCGGAATATTTGCAGAAGGTATAGGTGAGAATATCAACAGGGTTGCTTACGATAACGTAGGTTGCATCGGGAGCGTACTTGGTAATCTCGGGAATGATCTGCTTGGTGATGTTAACGTTGATCTGAGCGAGGTCGAGTCTGGACTGACCGGGCTTTCTTGCAACGCCCGAGGTAAGAATAACGATATCGGAGCCGACTGCATCGGAATAGCTGCCTGCATAGATTTTGCAGGGGTTGCAGAAGGGAGTACCCTGACGGATATCAAGCGCTTCGCCCATAGCCTTTTCGCCGTTGATATCGATCATAACGATTTCGGATGCAATACCCTGAACGGTGAGGGTG
The DNA here is from genome assembly GCA_017629895.1 of Clostridia bacterium. Taxonomy (GTDB): domain Bacteria; phylum Bacillota; class Clostridia; order Oscillospirales; family CAG-382; genus Coliplasma. Next base: position 6,132 of record JAGBWF010000116.1, on the reverse strand, counting down.
TAAGCGATTGTGGAACCGACACTGCCGGTACCGATAATGGTAATCTTTGTCATAATAAATCTCCTTAAAATGTCCTTCGGTTAATACCTGAAGCGATTTGTTATTATATATTAAGTACGCTGACCGCGTCTTTTATGGTTTTTTCGAGTGCCTCTCTGCCGTATTTATCGACCTCGGCCTTGTTCTTTTCTCCGTGGGTAAGACAGCCTGCGCCGCCGATACATCCGCCGACACACGCCATACCCTCGATAAAGTTGACGTCAAGCACGTTTTTGCTCTTCTTGAGAAGCGCGGTACGGCATTCCTCGATGCCGTCGCAGGAGAAGGCTTTCAAAAGGAAGTTTTCGATACCCTGCTCCTTGATAGCCTGAGAAACCGCATCCGAAAGACCGCCGCATCTTGCGAAAATTCTTCCGTAGTAGGATGCGTTGTCGAGGACACCCTCATCGAGCTCGGTGATATCGACGCCCTTGCTGTCGAACAGCGCCTGAAGCTCCTCGAAGGTGATAACCGAATCGACGTAGGGCTTGACGGAATCAAGCTGGAACTCCATCTTCTTCGCAGTACACGGACCGATAAAGACTATCTTCGCATCGGGCTCGTTCTTCTTTATATATTTGGATATTGCGGTCATAGGCGAGGGGTTATGCGATATAAAGGGAACTAAATCGGGGAAGTTCTTCTGTATATACATAACGAACGCGGGACAGCAGGAGCTTGTGAGGAAGCCCTTTTCGATAAGCTCCTTCGATTCGTCGAGCGCGACGATATCCGCACCGAGTGCGGCTTCGACAACAGTGTGGAAGCCGAGCTCCTTCAAGCCCGTGATAACCTGACCGAGCTTCGCATAGGTGAACTGGCTCGAGATCGAGGGCGCTACGACGGCATAGACCTTGTAATTCTTGCCGTAATCGCTGTTCTTGAGAAGGGATACGACGTCGAGGATAAAGGATTTATCCGCGATAGCACCCCAAGGACACTGGTATACGCAGGCGCCGCAGGAAATACACTTGCTGTTATCAATGCTTGCCGCGTTGTTGGTGTTGATCGAGATCGCCTTGACCTTGCAGGCATTCTGGCAGGGACGCTTTCTGTTTGCGATTGCGCTGAAGGGGCAGACCTTGGCGCACTGACCGCATTCTACGCACTTCGATTTATCGATATGCGCAACGTGGTTCTGGTCGAAGGTTATTGCGCCTCTCTTGCAGACGTCTTCGCAACGGTGTGCAAGACAGCCTCTGCAGGAGTCGGTAACCTCGTAGCCCGCCGCGGGACATTCGTCGCACGCGATATCGATAACCTCTATAACGTTCGGGTTTTCTCTGTCGCCGCCCATAGCGAGCTTGACTCGCTCGGTAAGAATTGCGCGTTCTTTGTATACACAGCAACGCATGGTCGGAGTCTTACCGGGGGAGATCATCGCGGGGATATCGAGGATTCTGTCGTAAAGAGTATCGTCCCACGCGTGTCTTGCGACCTCTCTCAGCACCTTGTACTTTAAGTGCTGAACCTTTGTATCAAATTTTCTTGTTTTGAATTTATCCATATTATTGCACCGCCTGTTATCAGTTCTTGTCGTCGGAAATGGATTCCTTGAGCTTAGCAAGCGCGATCTTGGTTTCGGCAGCGGTTTCGCCGAGAAGCGATGCGATTTCCTGAACGATTCTCATCTGCTTTTCGACAACCTTGTCTGCGACCTCGACGGTCTGCCTGCTGATATCTTCCTTCTTTTCGCGCTCGCGCTCTTCATCGGTAACGTCGCGCATAATGCATATAAGCATACGGCTTTCTCTGTCGTATACAACGGTCTGCTCGACGTATCTGCCGTATTCGGCAAGATAGGTTCTTTCGTTATATACTCCGTTGCCGGAATGTAAAACGTTTGCAAACACCGTCGGATCGAGAATTCTTATAACCTGATCGCCGAGCACGTCCTTGGGCGAGCGTAGGTTCATAATACGCAAAGCCGCATTGTTGATCTGCTGAACCTCGAGCTTTTCGTTAAGAACGATAAGTCCGTTCGGCGTGTTTTTAACGATAGTATCGGAAAAGCTTTCCGCCTTGTCCTTAAGATAGGGAAGACACATCGAAATCTCTGCCTTGCCCTGATATATAGCTATCGCTTTTTCGCGGCAGGTATTATAACCGCAGGAGCCGCAGTTCAATTCCTGAGAGGGTCTGAACTTGCCCATTTGGTGAAGAATATCGGTAAGCTCGGATTCGGTGGGAACGGGCGAGCGCTGCTCGATGAATTCGAAATGCTTTTTCATCGCAACAACGTCGGGCTGTATGACCTCGAAATCCTTCTTTCCGGCGAATCTCGCAACGGCAGCATAGTCGTGGATGGGACTTCTGCGGAACTTTTCCATAACGGGACCGCTTATACAGCTGCCCACACAGGCGGACATTTCGATAAAGCAGTTGTGTATTTTTCCGTTTTCGATATCCTTGAGTGCCTCGATACAGTTATCCACGCCGTCGAGAGCGAGGTAGGTGTATTCGGGCATATCCTGAGACATGGTTTTGAGCACGCCGCCGGTGGTCGGGAAGAATCTTGCACGCGAATTTTCATTCGGATAGATTTCCTGATCGAGCTCGATCTTTTCGCTATCGAGCCAGTTCGTAAGCTCCTCAAAGGTAAGCACGGCATCCACGATGCCCTCGTAATGCTCGGCTTCGTCCTTCTTCGCTACGCAAGGACCGATGAAAACGGTTTTTGCGTTGGGGTTTCTCGTCTTGATATCCTTGCAGTGTGCCTGCATCGGAGATACGACGTCGGCAAGATAGGGGAGAAGCTTAGGATAGTGCTTTTGTATAAGCAGGTTTATCGAATGGCAGCAGGAGGAAATAACGATATCGCGCTTTTCCTCGCGGAGAATACGCTCGTATTCGTTCTTTACCATCGTTGCGCCGATCGCGGTTTCCTCTACGTCGTGGAAGCCGAGCTTCTTGAGCGCCTTGCGCATCGAAGCTATTCCGACGTTTTCGTAATTGGCGATAAATGAGGGTGCAAGGCTTACGATAACCGGCTCACCGCTTTGAAGCATAACCTTAACCTTTTCGGTTTCGTTAACTATCTCCTTGGCGTTCTGGGGGCATACTACGAAGCAGCGTCCGCAAAGGATACATTCGTTACCGATAATGTGTGCCTGGTTGCCCGAAAAACGAATTGCTTTAACAGGGCAGTAGCGGATACACTTGTAGCAGTTTTTACAGTTTGATTTTTTCAGCGTTAAGCAGTTAGGCAATTAAATCACTCCTTCGGGTTTGAATTGCTGAGCGTTTATGCCTTTGCGAGTATTTGGGTGTTAAAGAATTCGGTTGCTGTTTCGGGGCTGACCGAGAAAAATTCGCCGTCTACGGTAACGCAAACACCCTGCTGGCAGTTGCCGATGCAGAAGGTACCTGCAAGCTCTACCTTGTCCTCGAGCTTGTTTTCCGCAACAAGACGCTGAAGGGTTTCAACGACCTGACGCGATCCTTTGAGATGACACGAGCTTCCGATGCAAATAGTTACTTTCACGATAAATACTCCTTTTGTTTTGAAATGTATTTAAATTTTATTTTTTACGCATTATTCATCTGCAGCTTGAGATGAGCCAGAGAAAGAGCGAGGTTTTCCTGCTGCAACAGAATTTCTTCGGGCACCGTTAAAGTGCACGGCGCGAAGTTCCATATAGCCTCTATTCCGCAAGCGACCAATCTGTCGCATATCTGCTGTGCGGTTTTCGCAGGGACCGTGATAATACCGATCTTGACGTTTTCTTTGCGGCAGAATTCCTCGAGCCTTGAAAGCGGAAGTATCTGCTTGCCCGCCTCGGTAATTCCCGCCTTGCTTTCGTCGATATCGAATGCGGCGGTGATAAGGAGTCCGTATTCGATAAATCCGTTGTATTCGAGCAGGGCGTTTCCGAGCTTGCCGGCACCGATTATAACGGCGTTCTTAACGTCGTTTCTGCCGAGCACCTCGGTGAGTCTCTTTATAAGCTCATCGGTTCGGTAGCCGAGCTTCGGTCTGCCCGCACCGCTTACGGCGTTCAGATCCTTTCGGACCTGCACCTCACCGAAGCCGAGATATTTGGCGATAACCGTTGCCGAAATATTTTCGTTTTCCGTGATATCGAGGCTTTGCAAAAAGCGAAGATAAAGCGGAAGTCTTCCGAGCGTCGAGCGCATAACGGCCGATTGCTTCACTTTGCGGTCTCCTTTCAAAAAAATTATACATTAAATATATATAGACACATAATCGCGCATTTTATCGACATAATTCTATCACATAATTTTGCGTTTGTAAATGATTATTTTTATATATCGATATTATATATATTGATATATGATGTATCGAACAGCGAAAAGCCTTGCAAATCAAGCAAAATTTAAAAAAATAACGGCAGAAATTTCTTCTGCCGTATGCGTTTTTTTATTAATGTTTTTTATAAAATTCCGACGAAAGCGCAAGCTGCTGCAAAAACAGGCTGTCAAGCTCGGTCAGCTTGTGGGATTTTCGGTGGATAAGCACGTCCTTGTATCTGCGCTTTTTATCGAGACATTCGAGCTGAACGAGCCCGTAACGGTCGAGAAGCGAATCGGGTGCGGGAGATATCCACATAAACGTGTCTGCGTTGTCGGTCAGTATCTCAAGCTGGGCGGCGGTGTCGAGAACGTATATACGCTTACCCGAGCTTACTCTTTGCTCGACCTTGTTCGTATCGGAGGCGGACAGAGTCGCGTGGTAGGGGCTGTTGTGAGTTATCTGTGTATACGTTCGGAGGTCGGAATCGTATATTTCGGACTTTTTCGCAAGCTCGCTTTGCTTGCTGACGATTATAACGTAATCGAATTCTACGATATCTTGGTATGCGAGATCGTTGGATTCCAGCATTTTTTTGAAATATTCGTCAGCCGCAACTTCATATCGGATTATACCGAGCTTGCAGTCGGAAGCGATAACCTTTTTTATCGTGTTGTAGGTTGCCGTTTCGTCGAAAACGATATCTGCTGTTTCTGCCTTTACGTTATGCGTGAAATTCGCGAAGGCTTCGACAATGTATGCCGCGCGCGGCACCGAAACCGAAAACTTCTGCTTGTTGGGCAGGCTTTCGCGGAACATATTTTCAAGTCCGTCGAGCTGTGTGAGAATGTTGTTCGCACGGGCGATAAATTCCTTGCCCTCGGGGGTGAGCATCATACCCTTTGCCGAACGGTCGAATATAGTAATTCCGAGATCGCTTTCAAGCTCCTTAATAGCTCTGCTTATATTCGGCTGAGCCATTCCCAAAACCTCGCTCGCCTTATTGATCGAGCCGTGCTTTGCAACCTCGACCGCGTATTTCATATGAAAAACGTTCATAAACGACCCTCGCTTTCAAACCGTTGGGGTATTATATCACAAAACAAAACAAAAATCACCGTTTTTTTGAAAATTTTTCAAAAAAATAGTCTCTTATTCAGCACTGCGGCTTATAGCGTATGCAAGAATGGACTGAGCGGGGAAATAGGTGAAAAGACACAGCGTATCGGCAAGCTTGCCAGCGCTTGCAAACATATAAAAGAGCAATGCCGCATCTGAAACGAAAAACAAAACCGCCCCTATCGCAAACAAAGCGTTTGCCGTATTTTTACATAGCAAAAAATTCATCGCCGCTTTGCCCGCCATAAGCGAAATTATCGCGGCGTATACAATGCAGACCGCAAGGACAGATATATCGTTTTTTATACCGTCGACCGAAAAAACGACTATGGCAGAAATTACGAATACCGAGAGCGCGGCAAGAAAATCGGCTTTAGCAATGCTTTTCCTTTTGCAGAAGGCGATGATATAGAAAATATGACCGAGCGCGAAAACCAAAGCCCCCGCTATAAAGGCGTAATTTATGACGGTGTCGCCTATGAAGCAGAATATAAGTCCGCAAAGGAGGAGCGCGGAATGAGTCGGCGCTTTGCCCGAAGCTTTACGGATAAGGCAAAAGTTTACACCGCCCACAAGAACGAAGCAAAGGCTTGTCGTCGCTTTTAACAGAATACTGCCGTATAAAAAATATATAAAAGCGGAGACTGCGGTAAGCGTAAGCGTGATAACGTTTATGGTTTTTGAATGCTTCATCATTTCAAAAATATCCTTAAAAGCTTTTC
>JAGBWF010000115.1 GCA_017629895.1 Clostridia bacterium | reverse complement strand
TTCCTACCTACCAGAGACAGAACGCGATCATCGCTTCCACCGAAGCAGTTAAGGTTGATACCATGACTCCTGATATCACTACCTTCTGGGGCTGGATGAACGACATCGAAAACCTCGAAATGAACTAATAGCAGAATCGGTTATCTGATTAGTTTTAATTAATGATTTTTTCGGTAAGAGTCTGCGGATTCCGCAGACTCTTACTTGAGTATTAGCAACCGCTCATTTTTCTGTAGGACGGTGAAATCTTATGTTGAAATTCATTATCAAGCGTCTGCTTTATTGCACGCTGATACTGTTTATCGTAATGTTCGTTATATATACCCTTATGGCAAGTCTGCCTTCGGGTTATATCGAAAAGCAAGCCCGTTTGCTTTCTCAGCAGCCCGGCACCCAGAAGAGCTACGACCAGTGGGTATCGGAAATGGAAGTAAATCTGGGTATGGACAAGGGCCTTGTTGAAGGCTATTTTACCTGGATCGGAAACGCCGTGCAGGGTGATTTCGGCGAAAGCTGGAACTGGACCGTACCGGTCGTCGAAAAATTCCAGGACGTTATCTGGTACAGCTTTGTACTAAGCTTGATTGCATTTGTATTGGAGACGGCAATTGCTATACCTCTCGGTATACTTGCCGCGAAGAAGCAATACGGTGTTGCCGACTATACCATATCGGTCATTGCGCTTATCGGTATATCGATGCCCACCTTCTTCCTTGCTTCTCTGTTGAAATTGGTATTTGCAGCAAAATTAAATTGGTTTGATATTGGCGGTATGCAGGGCAGAGGCTACGATCAGCTCGACGCGCTCGGCAAGTTCCTCGACACCTGTCATCACATGGTATTGCCTGTTATAACTTTGACAATTGTAGGCATAGGCGGTCTTATGCGTTATACCCGTACCAACACCCTCGAGGTTCTTAATGCGGATTATATCCGTACCGCAAGAGCAAAGGGTCTTTCGGAAAAGCGCGTTATCGGCTATCATGCTTTCAGAAATACACTTATACCTATCGTAACAATCGTCGGCGGCTCGCTCCCCGGTCTTTTCTCGGGCGCGCTTATCACCGAAACGTTATTCGATATCAGAGGTATCGGCTTCGTTTCCTATCACTCTATGGTCAACGGCGATATACCGTTTACAATGTTCTATCTGGCGTTCTCGTCGATACTTATTCTTTTGGGCACCTTGATGTCCGATATTCTCTACGCTGTGGTTGACCCGCGCGTAAGACTCAATTAGGAGGTGCCGCAACGTGAGCAACAATAAACTTGACGAAAACGTTAAAGCTAACGAAAGCTCCAACAAAGAGACCAAGATGACTCTTGACGATGCGGCGCGCGTTAAGGTATTAAGCCCCGCACGCTTGGTTTTTAAGCGCTTTATCCGCAATAAGCTTGCAATATTCGGCACCTGCGTGCTGGTTGTATTGTTCCTTTTCTGCTTTGTCGGACCTCTCTTCTATCCGTACGGCCAGACCGACATATTCTATGGCTGGCGCGAGCAGAACGACGACTATGCTTATGCACAGATCCGTTCGGAATACGTTAACTATTGGAATCCCGATATCGATCAGGATACCAAAAAATCGTTAAGCTTCGTAGAGCGTAACGTAAACAGCACTATACTCAAAATGCTTGCCTCCGAAAACGAGGAGGAGCAGAACAGCTATGAAATCGTGTCCGAGGACGGCATTTACTATAATCTTGTAAAGCTTTCCGACGATGCTTATGCTCTTAAGGACAGTACCTACGTTGTAGTTGCCGACTTTTTCGGTAATGCGATCAAGGGTGTTGCTACCTTCAGAGACGGATTCGAGGATCTCGGCGAGGAATTCAACGCTGCGGCAACCGCTGCGATAAAGACCGGAAGCTTCGAATTCAACGGTAAAAAGTATGATATCGTAAAGGATAAGAACGGCACAAAGCAGGACTATGATATCTATTGCGATACCGCGGCAGAGGGCGAAACAAAGTACTATTTCGTTTCTACCATAGTTACTCCCACCTTCTACAAGACCGACGACTTTACCAAATACAACAAGGACAGCGCGTTCAAGTATACCGCATACGCGGCTACCTTCACCGGCAAGACCGAATTTACCTACGATAACGTAACCTTCGGTGTAAAGCTCGAGGACGGCACCCCCATCATCTCGAGAAACGGCGAAGACTTCGCGTTCCTTGCACCCTTTACCGCATCGAGCAGCGATACCGCGACTGCATTGAACATCGAATTCCAGCTCGCGCTCGAAAAGGCGGTTCTCGAAATGGCGGGCAATGCCGCTGCAGTCGGCACCGAGGTCAGCTTCAACGCACTCGCGCCCAAGCTCGAGGAGGGTAAGCCTGTTCTCGACGAAAACGGCAACGTTGTTTTGCAGGACACCGAATTCGTTGTAAAGAGAGAGCAGAACGACTACACCGTTTGGTGTATCAGCAGTATTTATAAGATTCTTATTTACGAAGCACCCAACAGCGAGCATATTCTCGGTACCGATGCAAACGGTATGGACGTACTTGCGAGAATTATGTTCGGCGGCAGAATTTCGCTTATGGTCGGATTTATCGTTGTATTTATCGAAATGATCATCGGCGTTATCATGGGCGGTATTGCAGGTTATTTCGGCGGCTGGGTCGATAATATCATAATGCGTCTTGTTGACGTATTCTACTGCATCCCCTCTATGCCTATCCTTATCATCACCGGTGCATTGTTCGACGAGCTCAATCTCGATTACAGAGAAAGACTTGTCTGGATGATGGCGATACTCGGCTTCCTCGGCTGGGCAGGCGTTGCAAGAATGGTAAGAGGTCAGATCCTTTCGCTTCGTGAACAGGAATTTATGGTTGCGGCAGAGGCTTCGGGCTTGAGCACAAGCCGCCGTATCTTCCGCCACCTCGTTCCCAACGTAATGCCCCAGCTTATCGTTCAGGCAACGATGGGTCTCGGCTCGGTTATCATTACCGAATCGACTCTCTCGTTCTTGGGTCTCGGCGTTAAGCATCCGCTTGCAACCTGGGGTAATATGATGAACAACATCACCCAAAAGGTAGAATATCTTACCGCATACGCATATATCTGGGTTCCTATCGGATGCCTTATCTGCTTGGCGGTTATTGCCTTTAACTTTGTGGGCGACGGCTTGAGAGACGCGTTCGACCCGAAAATGAAACGTTAAAGGAGGCGGAAAAATGAGTAAGAACAAAGAAACGAACAAGAAAAACAGCTCATATATCAGCGGTAAAGAATCGCAGAAGATTTCCGCTTTCAACAAAAAGCTTACAAAGAAGCTCGAAAAGCGCAGAGCGGCAAATAACGTTAATCCCGATACCTATATCACCGAAATGCGCGATAAGAACAATATACTCGAATTTGATAACGTTTGTACCTTCTTCTTTACCGATATTGGTACCGTAAAGGCGGTTGACGGTATTTCGTTCGAGATTCCCAAGAACAGCACCGTCGGCGTCGTTGGCGAATCGGGCTGCGGCAAGAGCGTTACCTCGCTTTCGGTTATGCAGCTTCTCCAGAGACCTGTCGGTCAGGTTGTCGGCGGCGAAATACGCTTCAATTTCGATGACGGCAAGGCATACAATATCGTAAACGTGCCCAATTCCGAAATGATGAAGATTCGCGGCAACAAGATCTCGATGATCTTCCAGGAGCCGATGACGAGCTTGAACCCCGTTTTCCGTATCGGTATGCAGGTTGATGAGGTTATCACGCTTCACAATCCCGAGCTTACCAAGGAGCAGGTCAAGGAAAAGACTATCGATATGCTCAAGCAGGTCGGTATTGCAAACGCAGAGGGCGTCTATAAGATGTTCCCCCACGAGCTTTCGGGCGGTATGCGTCAGCGTGTTATGATCGCAATGGCGCTTGTATGTAATCCCGAGCTTATTATCGCGGACGAGCCCACCACCGCGCTTGACGTTACCATTCAGGCACAGATCCTCGATCTTCTTCAGGAATTGAAGGATAAGATCAACAGCTCGATTATGCTTATCACACACGACCTCGGCGTTATCGCTCACATGGCAGACTACGTTGTGGTTATGTATGCGGGCAGAATCGTTGAAAAGGGTACCAAGGAAGATATCTTCCACAACCCGATTCACCCCTATACCATCGGTCTTATGAAGAGCAAGCCCGCAATCAACAAGAAGGTGGATTCTCTTTATAATATCCGCGGCAACGTTCCCAACCCTATAAATATGCCCAACCACTGCTATTTCAAGGATCGCTGTGATTTCTGCACCGCAAAGTGCGATGACAGATATCCTCCTATGTTCAAGGTAAGCGACACGCACTACGTTTCCTGCTACCGTGTAGGCGAAGAGGGCGAATTTGTAGAATATCCCAAGACTGTAGATCCGGAGGTGCTTTTGAATGAACTCTAATACTTTCGGCAATACTATGGATAAGCCTATCGTAGAGGTACGCGGTCTTAAAAAGTACTTCCCGATAAAATCGAGCTTCTTTAAGGTTACCGTGGGTAATGTTAAGGCGGTCGATGACGTATCTTTCGATATCAAGGCAGGCACAACTCTCGGCGTCGTTGGCGAATCGGGCTGCGGTAAGACGACTATGGGCAGAACTATGCTCCGTCTTTATCCCATCACCGAGGGCGAGGTGCTTTATCGCGGCTTGAGCTTGGAAAAGCTCACCGTTCCTCAGCTCAAGAAGGCTTTGCCCGATGAAGCTAAGAACACCGTCGCTCCCACAAAGGAAGCGCTTCTCGCTTATTTCGAGGAAAACGGTATCGATATCAATCGTTTGAGCAACAACGCGCTCAATAAGCTTCGTCCCGATATCCAGATCATTTTCCAGGATCCCTATTCCAGCCTTAGCCCCAGACTTCCTATCGGTGAAATCATCGGCGAGGCGGTAAGAGAGCATAAAATCGTTCCCAAGGAAGAATTCGACGAATATATCTCCTCTATAATGAAAGCCTGCGGCTTGCAGGAATATCACAAGGACAGATATCCCCACGAATTCTCGGGCGGTCAGAGACAGAGAATCTGTATCGCGCGTGCGCTTGCAATGAAGCCGAAGGTTGTCGTTTGCGACGAGCCGGTTTCTGCGCTCGACGTATCGATTCAGGCACAGATCATCAATCTTTTGAAGGATCTTCAGAAGGAAAGAGGACTTACCTATATCTTCATCTCGCACGACCTTTCGGTTGTTCAGCACATTTCGGATGAGGTTGCGGTTATGTACCTTGGCAGTATGGTTGAAAAGGCTTCGAAGGACAATCTCTTCGAAAATCCCTTGCACCCCTATACAAAGGCACTTCTTTCTGCAATTCCCGTGCCCGATCCCGACGTTAAGATGAACCGTATCGTGCTCGACGGCGATCTTCCCAGCCCTGCAAATCCCCCCAAGGGCTGTAAGTTCCATACCCGCTGTGCTCAGTGCTTCGAGCGTTGCAAGAACGAAGCGCCCGAATTCAGAGAGTACGAGCCCGGACATTTCGTTGCTTGCCATCTTTATGACAAGCAGGAAAACGAGTAAGCAAATATGAGTAAACGCAAGAAAAAAGTATACGACGATGACGACGGAAGAGTAATTTCTTCGATGAACGTCGATGGAATGCCTTGGTACAACGAAAAGAAATCGCTTTTCGGCGGACCGAAAAAGGAAAAGGAGCAACCGAATAACGAGCTTCCGCTCACAAAACAGGAAACCCGTGCCATGATGGGCGGCGTTTTCGCGGCGGCTTTGTTGGTTGCGGGCGTTTTCGCGCTGGCGGCACTGCTGTTTATTTTGTTCTGCGTTCACGTTTGGCTGAAATAATCCGGCTAAAAGCAATAAAAATATCTCCCTGCCGAAAAAGCGGGGAGATTTTTTGTTTCAATCGTAATAAGCGAGTATTTAAAAATGAAAAGTTGATAGATAAAAAGAGAGAAACCGTATAGGCGTTGTACCCGTAAGGACAGAAAAAGGCCCCCTTGTGTAAAGGGGGCTGGATTTTTGCGAAGCAAAAAGACTGGGGGATTGTTAAGAGCAGACAACCAACAATCCCTCCGTCAAAAATCAAAGATTTTTGCCACCTCCCTT
>JAGBWF010000114.1 GCA_017629895.1 Clostridia bacterium | reverse complement strand
TTTTTTGGATTTTATAAATCATAGACGAATTCCTTTGGAGCGAAATAAAAAGGGGTTAATCCTCGTACATACTGTCGAAATATATTGCGTTTCTGTCGCAAAATTCATCGAAGCCTATTTCTTTGATTTCCGAAAGCGTTTCGTCGATTTTGGCTTCAAGCTCGGTAATCGCCGTTGCATTTTTAGTTCCGCGGTATGATTTTTTGCCTGCGCGAACGTAGAGCAAATCTACAATCAAAAGGACTCGTCTGGGATCATCGAGCTCGTTTTTGTGTATAAGCTGAGCCTCGGCAACGTAACGGTAGCTACCACTCGGGCGCGAGCTGTATTTTTCACCGTCGTGCGTCATATAGCGGTATTCTATGCGCAAAACCAAGCCTTCTTTTTCACAAGCTGCGGTCGATAGCTTCAAAAACTCGCGCATTTCAGCACGCGCTTGGCGTTCCATTGGCACTATTTCGTCTGTCAAATACTGCTTTTTGACAGTTTCCTGCTTCTTTTTTAACTTTCCGAACCATTTTCGCACGGCATCGCTTGCGTATCCCAAAACCTGTCCGTCCCAGTATTTTTCTATCATACGCTTTATTTTTCGGCTTTTGCGTATGTTTTCACAGCATTTTGAGTTATCGTTTTTATCGAGATAGCTTATCACGTATTCGTGCGTGAACAGATATCTGCCGTATCTTCCCGTTACTCCTGCGGAATAGTCAACCTCGATTTCATACACGTCGTTCCATAAAATACACTCGTTTGAGCTTAACGCGTAATAAACCGTTATCGCCTTTTTATCGAACGTATATCCGCAGGGAATAAAAAACAGCGCGTTTATAAGCAAATACAATCCGTATCCGAGCAAAACGACCACGATAAGCAGGACTTCCCACATAAATTCGGGGATCAAAGCAACGATTCCAAGTGCCCCGACGAGCAAATACATACTGCCTAAGATGATATAAAATATAAAGCGTTTGTCAAAGGCGAATTCTTTTTTCATTATTTCTGCTCCAAAATTATCGGGGTATCGACAAAACGAAGCAATGCGAGTCTTGTGCCCTCTGCGATATTGTAGGTTGCGGGGCTTGAGGGTATCTGCAGGGATTTCGACTTACCTTCATCGTTTTCGATAATCATTTCGACCTCGAGACTATCGACGGTCGTATAGGTGATTCTTCCTTTAATACGTTGATCTCGGGTAACGTAAACGTTAAGATATACAACCTTGCCGACAAATTCCTTTGTCGTTGCGAATCTATATATCTCGGTTTTCTTCACGGCTAACGCGAGGATTGAAACGGGGATAAGATAAAAAACACTGTTTATTTCGAAAATGGTGGTGTATTCCATCAAAACGAACGTTATCAAAAGCGTTACGACAAGCGATGCGAGGAATAACCCGATAGCCTTGACTTCGCGCGATTTTTGTATTTTTCTTGCTTCTTTTATAGTAAGCATAATTTACCTATATGTACTTGTATTTGTATTTTTCCTTATCGTTCACGCCGAGCACCTCACGGTCAAGCGCGTTTACAAATCCGCCTGCGGTGTAGATGATATAATTGCCGACGCTGTCGCCGTTATCGAGCTCGGAAAGCGTGCCGTTGATCTCCGAGCAGACGAATTTTGCCGAGGGGTTGATAATAAGTATCTGCTTGTTTATCGATTCGTAGCCGAAACGGAAGGGCTTTCTTCTTTCGAACCATTTTATGCCCAAAAAGGTCAGAGAATGGAGAATATCTCCTGTTCCGTCCTCGCGAAGTATTATCGGAAGCGTGGGCTTTTTTGCGCTCACGAATTTGCAGGAGAAGGTTTTGCCGTCTACGGTAATGCGGAAGCTTTCGCCGTGGATCGAGGAGAAAATCGATGCGAACGGTGCCTTGATTTCGGTGAGCTTGTATTTTCTTTCACGGCAGATCTTTTTGGTTTTCGAAATAAGACTTGCGCGCTTTGACAGCTTTTTTATAAGGCGTATTATCGGGAGCGCAACCAAAACGGTGAAAAGAATCGTCGCCGCGTATTTTGCGTAAGAAATCATAAATATCGGAACGAGCAGAAGGCTAATAAGCGAATATACGAGCCTGCCGAGCATCGAACAAAGCACGAATATCGCAAGCACGAGGGAATACGACTTTATCATTCCGCTTATTCCGTAATTGAAGGGGGCTGCCTGTTCGTTTTCAAGCGCGGGGTTGCTGTCGCTGTTGTTGTTCGCAATAAATCGCATCGCCGCAAAGGTGGGCGCGGTGGGCATAAGCTTGATAGGCTTATGACCTTTTTTGCCGATATTGTCTTCTTTTTGCGCGAGCTCCTCGGACTCGGGGTTTTCGAGCGTTCTGTTCCATATTTTAGTGGCGTTAAAGCGCGCCAGCAACGCTACAACCGCGATAACGGGAAGCGTTACCGCGAGCGAAGCAAGTCTGCCGCCTTCTCCGAACAGGTCGAAAACGAAGGAAAACGCCTTTCCGTATCCGATCAGGGATACTGCGGAAAAAACGATAATATCCGTCCAGAAATCAAACGAGGAAAAGAAGAGCGAGAACATCCCGATATTTCCCTCGGCGTCAAGGTATTTTTCGCGCAGAGGGGTATTATAAACCGTTTTCACGCGAACGAAGGAATAATAAAATGATATAAAAATCAGTGCGGAAACTATGATATGGCGAAACGTGTTGTACGCCACCAGCATTTCGGATTCGTCGGGGTATGCGGTGAAATATGCAAGCTGTGTGAAAAGTATATGCAGTACGGTGAGTATAAGCGAGCCTGCCGCCGCAAAACCTGCTTTTTTGAGTGTGGTCATGATTCCTCCTCGCGTTCATCGCGGTTGATTTTTTGCAATATGAACATTATAGCAAAAAACTTCGCAATGAGCAATACCTGTTTGCCTAAAACTCTTTTCTTTTGTAAACTCCGTTATATGCCGCGAGCCAGCAGAAGAGGTTCATTGCCGAGAAATAAACCGGAACTATAAGAATCCAGCCGATAAGCAAAGCGATGTTTGCGGGGCTTGAAAAGATTGCGGGGAATCCGACCTGAAACGCAGCGGCAAAAAGGATACGCAAGATTTCGTATACCGAAAAGATAAACGCGAGAACCGCTTCGAGTTTAAAATCGGTGGTTTTTGCGATATATAAAAGCTTTTCCTTGGTTTCGCCGTTAAAAATCGCTTTTTCGGGAGAATCGTCGCCCTTGTGGTTCTTTTTCAGCTTGCCGATGCGCAGATAACGCGATATTGCGAAAAGTATAACGGTGCAGAGGATTATCGAGGGAATGGTTATGGCGTTGCTCAAAATTCCGCCCGATGCAAAAATATAGTTCGCGTTTGTATTAATAATGCTTGCGAGGATATAATAAACAACCGCCATTCCGAATTTCTTTAATAAAAACATAATAAACTCCTTATTGTTGTATCTCAATTCAATGTTTCGTTAATTGATTTTTTTAACCTTTTTGATGGCCTTATGAAAGCGAAATAAAGAAAAACACGCATTAAGGGAAATAGGACAACAGATAGAAGCGATGCAAAGTATATAGGAGCAAAAAGAACTAAAACGAGAATATGCATCCTTATAACAACGGATATGGTGGAGATACCGTCTTTTTCGGTTATTTTTGCTTTTGCTACGGGAACAAAGGAATTTCGAGAGTGTAGGACCACAAAATGCTTACTGCTTTTCTCTGCAATAAAGAAACCGTTCTCCGAAATGTTGCCGTAATAAATTCTGGATTCGGAATTTACAAAAGACATTATCCTTTTCTGTATTTCTTCTTTAGATAATTTTGTTTCAATTTCAAACTTTTCGTAAAGCAGTAACCACCGGAGAAACTTGTTACCGAACTTTTTGATTAAAGACATAGCGGCCTCCGTTATTCCTCTACGACAAATTCGTCGTAATAATATTCCGTGATGCTCGAAGCGATACCTAAACCGTTTTGCTCGCTCTCGCTTTGAACGCTTGGGCTATTACAGCCCGACAAAAGCAAAAAGAACGCAAAAAGTATCAAAAACGGTCTGTATCTGCACATATCACACCTGTTTTTTTACAAAGATAGCCCCTTCGTTTCCAAAGGGGCTATTGTATTGTTAATGTTCGATATTTGCGAAGTCGTTATTCTTCTTCAACTACCTCTGCATCGAGTACTTCGGGAGCGTCTGCCGCTTCGGGAGCTTCTTCCTTCTTCTTTCCGAGATATTCGGGAAGTGCGAGACCGCTCATTGCGAATACTTCTTCGAGAGGGGGAACGCTCTTCATAAGGCCAGACAGGAAGTTTGCGGTGCTGGTCTTGCCGTTTGCGCCGGAGGAGCCGTTGTCCCAAACGGTAACCTTGTCGATCTTAATATTCTTAATAGCATCGACCTGAATTCTCATAAGGTCCTCGAGCTTATCTGCGATCAAAAGCTTGAGCGCCGCTTCTGCGTCGCCGCCTGCCGATTTGACGATTTCGGCAAAACCTGCCGCCTGCTTGCGAAGGATTTCTTCCATACCGCGTGCTTCGGCAGCCATTCTTGCATAGATAGCGTCCGCTTCACCCTGTGCCTTACGTCTGATCTTTTCTGCTTCTGCTTCTGCTTCGAGCTCGATCTGGCGCTTCTGGATCTCGGTCTGAACGATAACGTCTGCTTCGAGAGTTGCCTTTTCACGCGCGCTTCTTGCTTCTTCGGCTTCTTTTTCTGCGGCGTATGCTTCTTCGAGTGCCTTTGCAGCCTGAATCTTTTCAGCCGCGGTTGCGATTCTCAAAGCCTCTGCCTGCTTTTCGCGGAGAGTTGCGTTCGACATTGCGATTTCGGTCTTTGCAAGGTTTTCACCCTGAATAGCCTCTGCATCTGCTTTGGAAACGTTGATACGTTCGTCCATCTTAGCGTTTGCTTCACCGATCGAACCGTCGCGTTCCTTTTCGGCAACGCTCTTCTTCGCATCGTTGATAGCCTTTGCAGCCGCTTCCTTACCGAGTGCCTCGATATAGCCGGATTCGTCCGAAATATCGGTCATATTAACGTTGATAAGGCGAAGACCGATCTTTTTGAGTTCTACTTCAACGTTTCTCGAAACTGCTTCGAGGAACTTATCTCTGTCGGTGTTGAGCTCTTCGATATCCATCGTTGCGATGATAAGACGGAGCTGACCGAAAATGATATCCTTTGCAAGCTCCTGAATTTCAGCGAGCTGGAGGCCCAAAAGTCTTTCTGCCGCGTTCTGCATAACGCTGGGCTCGGTGGAAATACCGACGGTAAAGCGCGAGGGGACGTCTACACGGATGTTCTGTCTGGAAAGTGCGCTCTTTAAGTCAACGGGGATCGAGAGGGGAGTGAGGTCGAGGAATTCATACGACTGAACGACGGGAACGATAAATGCCGCGCCGCCGTGAATACATTTTGCCGAACGGGTGGTACCGTCGGTGTTTTTACCTACTCTACCGTAGATAACCATTACCTTGTCCGAAGGACATTTTTTGTACCTCGAAAAGAACCAAAGAACGAGTGAGAAGAGCAGAATACCGATAACTGCCGCTAAAATAATAGTGCTGGGTCCCATAGTGTTTCTCCTTGTATTGTTATTTTAATATTTTTCATCTGTGGGTTGCTTGAAATGAGGGTATTTTATAATTTCGGGGCGTTCGTCGAATATCGTAAAGCGTATTTTCGTACCGACGGGAAGATCGTCGCTTTCGCCTCGGAACTTAAAGGTCTTTATGAACCATCTGCCCTGCGTGGTTTTTATCCTTGTCGATATTCGCAGCTCTCTTCTCCCCTCTGCACCCCTTGCGGGCTGGGCGTAGATATAGGTCGCGACCTTTGTTTTTATAACCGTTCCCTCGATTTTGACGTTTGCGAACGGGAGAAGGAACGATTTTGAAAAGAGCAACGATGCGAGAACTCCGACAACGATAACACCGAGTGTGTATTTGCTTCCGTAATAAAGCTGAAAAGCGATGGCGAATATCGCCGTTACGGAGAGATAAATTATAAGCCGCTTGATTATCGGTCTGACGTTCGGGTTCATTTCCTATGCTTTCTTCTTACGATAAGCGTTTCTTCGCCGGAAATGCCGACAACCGTTACCTCTTCGTCGCGGTTGAGCATCGTTTCCTCGTCGGTTACGGCGTATTTTTCGCAAAGCTTGCCTTGGATAACGGCGGTTATCTTGCCCTTGCCGGTGCGGGAGGGCGGTATTCGCATATAAACCGTACCGCTAACGCCCAATGCATCGCGTATATCCTCGGTGCCGTCATACTGAAGCGAGAACAGCCACTTCATAAGCGCGGCGATAACGAACATTGCCAAAAAGCCGCTTGCCACCGAAATAAGTATCGAAAGAGTGAGGCTTATTCCTTCGCCGCAGCATATCGTGCCTACCCAACCCATTACCGAGAAGAAGGCGATGAGCCCGCGGAGAGTGAAAAGACGGAGACCTGCGTCGAACGCCTCGCCCTTTTGGAACGCCTCGTCGGCTTCGTCGAGAACAAGACCTTCATCTGCGCTGTCTGCGCCATCGGCTTCGGCACCGTCGGTATCGACGTCGTTGTCGCTTCCCAAGCCGATAAGAGTCAAAATCATCTGAATAAGCAATATTACCGTTGCAGGTATTGCGATGCAGGCAAAAACCTGACCTGCCGAGCCTAATGCTATCCACCAGTCTATCATAAAAGATTGCCTCCTTTATAAGCGGTTTTTCTTTTCGTAATATTTTTTGAGCTTTTCGAGCTCATCTTTATCGAGCCATTCCTCGATATATCCGCAATCGGTGCAAACGTATTTTGTAACGATTGCCTGCTTGGCAATACCCGCACGGACGTTGTCGCCTATGCCGTATGCCTGTGTTTCGCCGCGAGCGGCAAGGATATTTTGCCCGTTGCACTTCGGACAGCTATGAGAATGCT
>JAGBWF010000012.1 GCA_017629895.1 Clostridia bacterium | reverse complement strand
CAAACGAAAGCTTCACGTAGCGTGCGGTTACGGGCGCCGTATGATGTATCACATAAGAAGTAACACCGTTCATCATAAGCTCGGGATTTGCTATATCTTTGAAAACAACACCGTCGGTCGAAACCGAAATACGAATATCACCGGGGTCGCCGATGCCGTATTCTGATATATGACTGAAATGTGCGCCGAAATGCGTCAGATCGTTATATACCTCTCCGAGATCGACCACTGCACTCATTCTATTATCGGAATCGAGAAGGGTTATATGGAACGGATGCCATTCGGTTCCAAGATCGCTGACGCCGATAACACCGTCTGTAAGCTCCTTGCCGTCGATATTCTGATATTGCGCGCCGTTGCCGTCCCAATAAGCGCCGGAGGTGGTATAGCTCTTTTTGAAGGAACGCCATACAACGTCTTCGTCAAATGAGAATTCGGGCATTCTGTGGGCATCGATGTCCTCTTGGGTAAGCGTGCCCTTTGCGTACTTATACGTAAGATCGTATACAGAACGCGACATTTCTTTTTTCGAATAGCATGCACTGTAATAAACTCCGGTTTTACCGCCCTGATAATACATTTTTATCGTATCCATCGCGCCGTTTTGCATACAGCCCTCAAGATAGTCGAGATAACGGTTATAATATCCGTTGTCGATGAGTGCTCTGCCATCGATCTCCATTTCGGTGCCCATACCGAGCGATGCGCACTCCTTAACGGTCGAAGGTACGCGGTTCGGTGTAGGCGTGGTCTGCCAGAACATATTCGGCTGCATACAGGAAACGTCGAAGCCGAGCTCACGCCATTGCTCATAGCCTTGAGAATGATACCAAGGAATCCAAATGAATTTCAGGCCGAGTGAATGAAGATAATCGGAGGCATATTTATACAATGCCGTATTTTCACTCTTATTTCCGTATGTAACCAAATATTCCTCTAGCCAATAGAAGCCGATAAGATCAAGGTGCTGATAGTTTCTTTCGTTATAAAGCTTTATCTGCTCGTCGATGATCCACTTTACAGCGTATTTACGGTCGTCAAGCTTCGAAAAATCAAGGGTTCTGCCGCCCAGAGATCCGAAATTCTTTTCACCGTAGCCGGGATAAAGTATTGTGAATACAACGCCCGCTTTTCTTTCGGAATCGCCGAGCTTTTGCTTAGCTTCTCCAAACGCAACCTCAAGTGCATCGACGTTGGTTCCTTCGTGGAAGGTATCGCTTACGTAGGATTCCCAGTCGACAGCCTTTGTCGGATTGTTTGTATCGTAATGCATTCGTGCGCCCGAAACGCCGTATTGCATACAAGGAAGAAAGAGATAGCTATCGAAGAAAAAGTCCTTGACATTACCTTTTTCGTCATAATACGCAACGTAGGGCGCCAAATCCTGCGCAGTGTGTCTGCCGAAATCATCTCTGGTAGGATTATAAGTATAGGTCAAACATAGATTTTCATAGCCGTCCATAGCTTCCTCGGGATCGGGAAATGCGGCGTTTGCAGAAAAAGTAAATGCCGAGAGAACACTCATAAGCATTGCAGTTATAAGAAAAAGTGCGAGTATTTTTTTCATTGTCGTTCCCCTGTTTTTTTACATTGCATATTTATTAACCTTTGTATCGACATTATGAAATCAACTTTTCGGCATAGCCCGAAACAATGCCCAAGCCCGCAGAGCCAAGTATGAGATATATCGGGTTGACCTTCTTAAAGGCAAGGTAGACAACGATACCGAATATAAGCACCGAGCTGAAGAAGCCGAAATCGAATGCGGCGGCAGTAATTCCGTTCGGAAAGAAAACGCCGAAGCCGAGAGATATTATAGCCTTGGCAATAAGTCCGATTACAACGGGACGCAGACCGGTAAGACAGCCCTTTACAACAAAGCTGTTTTTGTATTTCGCATAGAATTTCGCAACGACGAGAATGACTGCGAAGGAGGGTAGAATAACGCCGAGTGTGGATATTATTGCTCCTAAAATCCCGCCGGTTTCAACGCCTATATAGGTTGCCATATTTATTGCAACGGGTCCGGGTGTAGACTCGGCAACGGCAATAAAGTTCAATAGCTCCTCTTCGGTCATCCAAGCGTTATTGAGTACCTCCTGCTGCATAAGCGGAAGCATTGCGTAGCCGCCGCCAAACGTAAAAGCACCTATTTTCAAGAAGGTGAGGAAAAGCTTAAGATATATCATTTCTTATCTTCCCTCCCTCTTGCAAATATTGCCGCCGCAAGTCCGATAAGAGCACCGCCGATGATAACGAAGAGCACGTTAACACCGAAGCCGAGTACGAGAGCGAACGCCAGAACGGCAAGTATTGCCGAAAACAGATTTTTGGGGCATTGCTTCGCCATACCCCAAAGTGCCTTTACAATAAGCGCTATAACGCCCGCGCGGATACCGTTGAAGGCAAAAACCACGGGCTCGTACTCAAGAGCGCGCTCGAGCACGAACGAAAGGCATGCTATTATTATAAACGAAGGTAGAGCAGTGCCTAACGTCGAGGCAAACGCACCCCAGAAGCCGCAGGCGCGGGTGCCGACGAAGGTCGCCGTATTAATTGCTATAGGACCGGGAGTAGACTCGGCAATTGCAACGATATCGAGCATTGTCGATTCCTCGATCCACTTTTTCTTTTCGGCAACTTCGCGTTGGATCAGCGGCAGCATCGCATAGCCGCCGCCGATCGTAAAAGCACCGATTTTGAAGAACGTACCGAACAGAGAAAGGCACATTTTGAATTTACTCATTCTATTCAACCTCGATTGTTACAACAACTTCTTCAGACCAGCCGAGACGGTGGCTTATCTGATAAGTAAAGGTATCTGTACCTTTGAAATCCTTATTGGGATAATATACAAACTTACCGTCCTTGGTAACCGTTACCACACCGTGCGAAGCAGAGGTGGCGAGTCTGTACTGCGTTATCTGTTCGGATTCGTTTACGAGAGTTCCGCTGACTACCCTGTTTGATTTACCTTCGAACCGCATATCCTTCGGCTTTTCGGGCAAAGGATCGAGAGTACCTTTGATGAACTGATAGGTATAATCGTAGATAAGGCGTACCTTTTGATCTGTCGAGCGCGAAGCATCTCCGAATATATTGATCGACTGATAATACATGTGGATAGCTCCGTCCATATATCCGTAATCAATACCTTTACTGAGGTAGTTCATATATTTTTCGTAAAATCTGTCGTCGTACAGAGCCGCGTTATCGATTTCAATCTCGATGCACATACCGTATGCCTTCGCAGCGATAGACGCGTGCTCAAGTCGTGATACGTCAACCTCTGCGCTGAACGCATAGTTCGGCTGATAACAGCCCACGTCAAACCCCAATTCCTCCCAGCTCGAAAAGCCCGAGGCGTTATAATAGGGTATCCAGAAAAGCTGGTATCCGATCTTATCGAACATCTCGTTGACCGCCTTTGAGGTTTCGATATCGCTTCCCGAAATCGATTCGTGGAACCAATAAAAACCGCAAAGCTCAAGATTCTTGTATCCGTTTGCATTAAATTTCTTTATAACGCGTTCGGCATAGGTCTGAGCAACGTATATTCTTCCTTCAAGCGTTGTGAGGCTTTCATTATCACCGTCGAGGTCGATATCTCCGAAATCATGGAGCGTATCGTCCATGTGCGGAATTGCGACGTAAACCTTTAGCTTAAGTTCATCGCGTCCGAGCGCTTTTTTGGTGGTTTCTGCGGTTTTATTGAGCGCATCGAAGTTGATACCCGAGGTAAACAGAGCATCGAACAGTCCGTTCCAGTCGGATGCGGTGTTGGTGCCATAGGGTCTGCCGCCGCTGGGGAGTGTTCCGGTCGTGGGGAGGAACAAATAGCCATCGAACAAGGTATCGACGATTTTTCCGTTTTTATCGACGTAACCGACGTAGGGCTTGAAGAATTCCTCGTTCATCTTTACGCTGCCGTTATGGTAGATAAGGCAGATATCCTCTGCACCGCCCAAAAGATCCTTTGAGGGTTTTACGTATCCTATATCACTGTATTCTCCTCTATTGACCTTATATTTGGGAAGAGAATCAAGCTTTAACGCGGAAGAAACGTTCTTCGTGCCGTT
>JAGBWF010000113.1 GCA_017629895.1 Clostridia bacterium | reverse complement strand
GAAAATGCACATGCACGTCGCAAAAACCGGGAAAAACAACACAATTATTGAATTTGGAAATAATTTCAGAAAAAGAGGACAAAGCACCCTCGAAAGAAAAGGATTGCTCGGGATGAGATTCGGAACGTATGACTTTGTACTTACTCAATACGGACATTTTGTACCTCTTATTTCGCAAAAACACCGTTTTTACGGCACTTGCTTATTTCAAGAAATTATATCACAACAATACCTTAATTGTCAATATGACATTTCGAACAAAAGCTATAAACCGTTGCTCGAAATGTCATAGCAAAATAACTATTTTAGTCTTCGGACTCCGCATCATCCTCTTCGTATCTCTCTTTGATCTCGGAGGCGATGTTATCGATGACCTCTCCGCTTTCGCCGTTGATAACGGCAAGCTCGCGGTATTTTTTATAATTTTCCTCGTCTCCCTTTGCGAAATAGAGAATCGCAAGAAGAGTAAGCGACTGACGGAAGTTGCTCTGTATTTCGAGCGTTTTGTGCGCGTATTCCATAGCTACGCCGAAATCGCCCGTGCGGTAATAAACGTACGCGAGGTTATTGTAGCCGTATACGTAATTCGGGTCTGCGGCAATCGACGCAATTAAATACTTTTCAGCCGCCGAATAATCTCCGTTTTTGGAATATATCAGACCGAGATTTCCGAGCGCGGTTACGTGATTGGGCTCGGTGATAAGAATCGTTTCGTATTCCTTTATCGCGGCGTCTGTTAAGCCCCAATCGGTATAGCAGAGGGCTGAAAACAGGCAAAGGCAGTTGAATTCGCGCTTGGCGGGGCGTGCCTTTTTGAGATTTTCGAGTATTTTAAGTGCAGGAGCGAACTTATCCTCATCGAAGTAACGAATCGCCTCGAGAAGCTTTTTGCGCGATTTCGCATCGCGGGAATAGACGTGCTCGAGCTGTTGCCAGAAATGCTTTTCATAAAAGCTCAGGGGCTTTCTCTCGGCGCGCTGACCGATTCCCGACTGACGTATTCTGTTCAGCGCGATCAGGCAGGAAAGCAATACGACTATCAGCCTGCCGAGGTTTTCGGTGGGCGAGGCTCCCTGCACGGCTACCTCATAGATATAATATCCGCAAGAGAACACCAGAAGCACTACGATGATTACGAGAAGTATTCTTTTCATCAAAGCATTTCCTTCCTTAATTCTTCCCCGCTCTTGATGCTGAGATATGCGGGCGGAACGTCGAACACGGTCTTACAGCCGCAAGCACCTTCTTTATTCAAACGGTACGCCGCGCGAGCGTATGCAACGATAACGCTTGCCGTAAATTCGGGGTTGGAATCGAGCTTTAACGAATATTCGATAATATGGTTATGCTCGGCGTTGAGCCCCGTTTTTCCGCTTCTTATAACGAATCCGCCGTGAGGAATACCGCTGTGGTCGCGCTTTAATTCCTCGGCTGTGATAAAGTGCACGGTCGTATCGTAATCGGCGAAATAGTTGGGCATTGTTTTAATTTCGTTTTCGATTCTTGCAAGGTCTGCGCCCTCTTTTGCAACGACGAAGCATTCGCGTGTATGCTTTTGACGGGTGGTAAGCTCGGGGTTACTGCCGCTTCTTACGGCAGCAAGCGCTTCATCGACGGGAATGGTATACTGCTTTGCATCGAGCACGCCGTCTATTCTTCTTATCGCATCGGAATGGCCCTGCGAAACGCCCTTGCCCCAGAAGGTATAGTCCTTTCCCTCGGGGAGAATCGCCGAGGCATAAAGGCGGTTGAGCGAAAACATACCGGGGTCCCAGCCGACAGAAATAAGCGCAACCTTACCCGAAAGCTTTGCCGAATTATCGACGTTTTTGAAATGCTCGGGAATACGGGCGTGAGTATCGAAGCTATCGACAACGTTGAAATACCTCGAAAGCTCGGGGGTTTGCTCGGGAAGGTCGGTCGCGCTTCCGCCGCAGAGCATCATAACGTCGATATCGTTTACCATATTCTTTGCATCGTCGGTATGACAGACCTTTACTCCGTCCGTCGCGATTTTAAGTGTTTTCGGATCGCGGCGGGTAAATACGGCGGCAAGCTCCATATCGCTGTTTTGGCGGATTGCCGATTCAACACCTCTGCCGAGGTTACCGTAGCCGTAGATGCCTATGCGTATGCTCATATTATAAATCCTCCGTGGATACTGGCTTTTTTATTATTGTTATGATAACACACCTATATCGATTTTTCAATATTTTTTTGCATTCGGAGCAACAATTTGTTATAATCGTGATTGACTTAAGTTTTTTTGAAAAATCATTGTCCCATTTCGTATGTTTTCGGCGTTATATAAGGTGAAAGGAGATGAACGCGTTGATTTCTTTTGTATTGCAAAGCATTGGCGACGATGCGCTTTGTGAGCTTGCAGGCGGTAACAAAAATGCCTTGGAGGCAATATACCGCGAATACGGCAAGCTTATATATTCGATAGCTTTCGCCATACTGAAAAGCCGCGAGGATTCAGAGGACGTACTGCAGGACGTTATGCTGAAGATCGCAAGGTCTGCACACCGTTACCGTAAGGGTACAAGCCCAAAGGCATGGATCGCTTCTGTCGCGAGGTCGTGCGCAATGGATCATCTGCAAAAAAACAAAGACAAGCTTTCGCTTGACGATGAATCCGTACCTATTCCCTTTACCGAGGATAATTACGATTTTATCCTTTTGCGTGAGGCGTTGGAAACGCTTTCCGACGAGGATAATCTGCTTATCCGGTTACGCTATTACGCAGGTCTCGATTTGAAAGAGATCGCAACGGTTCTGTGTATTTCACATTCGGCGGCAAGAAAACGCTGCTCGCGCGCGTTGGAAACGCTCGGTAAATATTTCCAAGAAAGGAAGGATGACCAATGAACAAAAAGGATATTGAAGCCTTACTCGAAAACTATTTTAAGGCAGAGGATAAGGCTCTTTCGATTCCCGACAAATCCAAGATACTTGCTTTTTCAGAGCAGGTGCATATGAAACGTAAATTCAACCTTAAGGCCGCAGGCGTTATAGCCGCATGTCTCGCGCTATGTATTTGCATTTCGCTCGCAACCGTTTCCCTGTTTGAGCACGCCGCGACGTCGTTACAGGAGCAAAGTGCAAATGCAAGCGGGGATCTACCCGATTGGTATTCACCCGGAGAGTTCAGTGTTGACCAAATAGAGTTCACAAGGTCTTCTGCACAGATCTCCGCTTCCGAGAATATTTTTTTGCCGACCGCTTTTATCGGCGACACATTTATAAAGCAAGCACCCAAAAAGCGCGGAGAGCTTCCCTATTGGGTTGCACGCACCGAAATTTTAAACGAACGCTTTATTTTGCTTCTGTATGATTGGCACGATTTCTCGGAGCGCGAATATTATTATCCCGTATACGACGTGAAGAAGGATTGCATACGCGACATAATACGCGAAGTATACGAAAGAAACAAGGATTTTATCGACAAGCGCAACGCGGAAGATCGCGACATTGGCGATATAATATATCTAAACGAGCTCGGCACAAGCACCGAATGGGGCTTATTTGATATTTGGGACGAATCGGGAGGGCATTCCATAATCGAGCGGTTTATGATAAACGTCGAAACCGGTGAGATGAGAAAGCTGCCGAGATACGCAGATATTTTGGCGATTTCAGACGATTACAGATATATCGTATGGTGCTACGCAGACGAAAACGGCAAATTCACAGCAAGCGTTCTTGATACAGAAACGATGAGCGAAAAAGTTACCGATATACGAAAAAGAAGCCAAACGGTTTTTTCGGACGACGGAAGATTTATAGTATTTTACAAGCCGCCGAAAACGTCCAACGGGGGTTATGGCACGCTGAAGGCCGAATGGTATTTATACGAGCTCGAAAGCGGAAGAACGGTTGAGGGAAAAGGCAGAATATTGCGCTTTACCGAAGACGGAAGCGCGATCATTGCCGAGGACAGCAACGGTGCACACATCTATCTTACCGCAGATATGAGTGAGGTTACCGAGGATTACACATTGCGCGAGCACGAAAAATACACCGTCAAAAGCGACGTTAACGGGATATACCGTATTCCGATATTTGACGGAGAAACAGAAACGGTTTTGCAAAGTGAAATAGAGTGCAGCGCAGAATGGAACGGATTTAAATATTATTATTTAAAAAAGGAACAGGCAATTGCCATATATCACGAGCAGAGCAACGAAATCTTTTATTACGATATTTCGGACAAAGGAATTGACAGGTTAAAGTACAACGAGATTTCCATATACGTTACCGACAACGGTAAGAAATGCAACGTTTTGACCTTTTACGACGATTTCTTCGACAAATACGAAATATACGAAGGCACCGTTGAGCCGCAAGCGCACGCCATAAAGCTGCCCGAGGACAACGAGCAAATAAGCTACGGCGAGGGATTTGTTCTTTATAAATCGCCCGAGGGACACAGCTTTACGGTTATGAGTGCATACCGACTAGGCGATACAATTTCCTTCTCAACAAAGGAAACCGATTACGACATGGACGTCGGCATAGTATTAATAAGCGGCGGCGAAATGTTTGTGGGCATAACCCGAAGCATTTACGAGGACGCTCCGACAAATATATGGAACACCACCGTATTCGACCGCAACGATAACGGAAACGCTCACACCTACGATATGTATATGCGCGATTTCAAGCAGATGCTTGGCGAACGCTTTGACGAAAGCCAGGATTATTACACCATATTATCCTACCACGTTATGACCGAAAAGGGCGAAGAAATCTACGGTTAGACAAAAAACAGCCGATGCGTTTTTAACATTCGCACCGGCTGTTTGATTTTATTTTTCAAGTGTATTTTCTTGATTGCGGTAAACGACGAATTTACAAAATAGAAATTCAAGAACAAGGTTGCAGATCATCGTAACGGCAAGCACGATATATTCGTTAACACCCGAATTTACGGCAAGGTCGCCGAGCCAGGTAGAAAGCGGTGTGAAAACGGCATAGAATAAAAGCACCTTTGCCATTGCAACCGGAACGTTTGCCGCGGATTTAAAGGTGAAACGGCGGTTAAAGGTGAAATTCCAAAGGACAGACAGAAGAAGTGCCAAAAGATACGAAACGCTGTATTCCCATTTGAAAACCTCGAGAAACAGCGCGGAAGAGCCCGCCTGTATTATCGCCGCAGATGCGGAAAAGAGCACGAATTTTATTGCCTGAAAAACAGAATCCTTTTTCATTGCTTATCTCCTATTCGATAACCGTATATTCGAGCATTTCGTAATGGAGCTTTGTGCCGATATCGACGCCCTGCGGAAGAAGCGCAAGGGCAATAAAAATTTCATCGGTATTATCGGAATCAAGCTCTCGAAGGTAGGCGTATTCGCCCTCGATTTTTGTGATTGTATAGTCTTTGGGAAGCATTGCTTACTCCTTTAAGTACGTTTATTGTGCGCAAGTGAGACCGCACCGAGCGAGACGAGCGCGAAGCAGAGCGAAAGCGAAAATCCGCTTGTATCCTTAATGAAATTAACCGTCTGCAATATTGCGCTGAGCGCAAACGCGATCGTCAGAAAAAGCTCGAAGCTGTCGGTATACCAATCGGGGCAATTTTTAAACCTTGCGGGCAGTCTGACAAGCGAATAGACGAACGCAAACCATACTGCAGAAAATATTACGCCCGTAACGTAGAAGAGAAACAGGTCGATTTCCCTCTCGCCGAATATTCCGCCGAGAACGAGCATTACCGCCGCAAGCGAAAGCGGAAGGTAGAGCGCGAGCCTTTTTGCAGAAAACAGCTTGTCCAGCAGTTTTCTTATTATGCTTTTATTCATAGCGTCGCCTTTCTTACGCAAACAAGGCTTTTACGCGTTCAAGCTCCTTGATTTCGGCAGAGGTTACGACACCGTCGCTGGCGATTATGATATCGCAGGCGAGCGAGAGCAGTGCGCGATACGCCTTTGCCATTCCTGCGTTGATCGATTCGAGAAGCTCGATTCCCTTCACAAAAAATTCATCAAACGCCTCGCCGAGTGCCTCCTTGCTCGATTCATACGCATCGATAAGCGTTACGAGATCATAATCGAAGCCGAAGTTTTCGTTAAGATAATCGACCTCTTTATCGGTTATTCTTCCGTCGGCGGCAATAAGGCGGATGATTATACACGCCATATCCGCGGAATAGAATGCCTCCATTTCGCCGTAGGCTTCCTTATCCCAAAGGCCTGCCTCCTCGATAGCATCGCAGCCGATTATGAACTGCTCGTGCTTTAAATTAAATTCTTCCGTATAGATATCGATGTTTTTCACGTCTTACTCCTTTTCGATTTTATAGCCGAGTGCAACTATAAGCTTCAACGTTTCAAGCGCGGTGTTTCGGTCGTATTCCTTTTCGCTTTCGGGCAGCTCGGAATACGGAACGAGGCAGGGCGTTTCTTTCTTTATATCGTCGCGCTTTTCGCCGTAGGTCCAGCCCTGAGAAATTCTTCCGACCGACCAGTTTTCATGGACGTTTTCGGCAATTTTTTCGGTGAGTGCAAGAAGCTCCTCGGGGAGCTTTATATTTGTGGTGTCAATAGGATTGGGTGTATACATTTTTTCTCCTTTTTAGTCTTTAAAGCGATCGAGATAAGGAAGCTCATCCCAGGTGCAAAGGTTCGGGTGGGTCTTCGCGCGGTCGTTACGCGCACCCTTCACATAGCCCTCGGAGCGCATATAGGCGTTCCAGCGCATATGCTCGGTCTTTCTTCTCGCTTCGCAAATTTCGCAGGTGCAGGTATCGGGATGTCCGCACGCCGATTCAAAATACTTCTCGGTAAGCTGTTTGTGCAACGCCTTTGCAATAGAGGAGCGTCGGAAATATTCGTAGTTGACGTAGTTCTTCGCCTCGTCTGAAATCTTAGCGGTATTTATCGCACCGTCGAAATTCAGCACCTTGTCTATTCCGGTATATATATGGGCGTCGTCCCAGTATATCGGCTTTGACACATTGCTGTCCACTGCGACACGGAAAGCGGGATCGTTTTCGTAGCAATGTCTGAGCTGAGCGGCTTTACGAAGCCAGTCGATATGATAAGCAAACGCAAGCTTTTCGATGTTGCGGTTTTTTTCGATATTATCGTAATTGAACTGATACGACATATCACCGATAAAGTTTACGTGATATTCATTGTCTTTATGATTCTTTAGCACGCTTCCGTTTGCGCCGAGATTCGATGCCTTTTGCTCGTCGTATACGACGGCGTTTATAATGGGCATCTCATACTTTTCCTTATTATTCAAGTCGTTTTTTGTACGGTGCTTAATGCGGTCAAACAGTGCGCGGAGCATAACCGCGGCTTCGATATTCTTATCGTCATCACCGAGGGTTACGAACGCAAGGTTCGTTCTTTTCAGTCTTCTTGCGTTTTCCTGCGAGGTGAAGCAATTATCGAAATCCGAGCTGAAGCAATCTATGCCCGAGAAGAATTTAATATCGTAGTTAGCATCGCCGTCTTCATCCGAGGGGTTAATGGAGATAAGCTCGGGGCATTCCTGTGCGAGCTGCTTTTTAGCCGAGTCTGCACCGTTTTTATCGGCGTCAAATACGTTGATTTCGAGCTTATAGCCCTCTAACTGATAGAGCCAGACAGCAGTTTTAAGGAAGCGCTTGCCGTATTTACCCATACCGATTATCATTATCGAAATGGTGTTATCGTTCTTTTTTGCGGACTCGATAACGGCGTTATAGGCATTTTCGTCGGAAAGAGTGTTTTTCGCAAGTGCCTCGATGCTGTTGATACGTCTTATATAGAAGCCGCCGTCGACTCTTATATTATTATCGGTTTTCCATCCATCCTCGTAAAGCAAGCCGCGCGGATTTCTTATGATAAATTGTTCGAAATTATCATCGAGAGTATTATCCCCTTTTTCGAGCGAATCTATTATATAGCCTGCGCCGAGAGAGGTTGCGAACACGAATATAGAAATATTTTTTCTGTTCTTATAGCATTCTGTCAGCTTAATTGCGTGCTCGATGTTTTCGGACTCGTTTTCGCCGACAAGGAAGATTTCGATATTCTTGCTTTTTTCGGAAAGCTTGAGGTGTGAAATATCCTTTTTCAGACAGATAGCGCCTATGTCGTGTGCCTTTACGAGCAGCTCGTAATCGTCCTCCTCGTTTTGCTCAAACACGTCGGTAAAGACGATAATCGGCTTTTTCTCATCGCATCCATTTTCCTTACAGCGCGCAATTATACTTTCGGCGAGCGACATCGAGCAGACGTTGAGCTCGGACATAATATACATACTGCGGTTTTTATAGAAGCTGAGCATTGCCTCGCCGCGTATATTTTTAAACATCGAAAGCACGTTACCGAAGGTAAGTATGGGTGTAACAACGTACAACAGCGCAGAGTGGAAGGAGAAGCAAAGCCTTACGACCTCGTTGATATCGGTTATTTGGTTTGCGACGGTATCGAAATCGCCGTCAAGTATAAATACTCGAATTGTATTATGAAGCGCGATAAAAATAGGTCTTATGTAGCTGTAATCTCCGAAAAGATCGTAGTTATAATAAAATACGGGAAGAAAAACGAGCATTACCGCGATAAAAACACCGCCTGTAAAGACCTGAAAGGGCGAAAAGACACGGTCTGCGCGCTCCTTCTTCTTTTGAACCTTGACAGAATAGAGCAGTATTCCGACGACAACGGCAAGAGAAAGCAAGCCGAAAATCGCGAACATTATTGACTTAAGCAAAAGCTGATCCATTTTATTCCTCCTCGGTTACGCTTGCGGCAACGCGCGAATCCTTGCGCTTATCCTCATCCGAAAGCGACGAATATTCAACAAGATTATTGTGCATTTTTGCAAGATCGTTACGGCTTGCTCTTTCGGGCGAGCCGCTGTAGATATAGCCCTCGGCGCGCATATACGCGTTCCAGCGGCGATGCTCTATCGTTTCGATGGTTACGCGCTCGGAATCGGTGAGCTCGTTTTCCCTCTTTTCTGCGCCCGCAATGCCGCATTTGATTCTCGCGACGGCGTGGACGGCAGAAGCCATAGAGGAGCGGTAGCCGTATTCATAGCGCCAGAAATCCTCTTCTTTATCTTTATCTCCGTCGCAGTAGGCGCAATGACGCTTAAATGCGTCCTCCTCTGCGCTTGAATCGAGTATAACACGCTCGGAATAGAAGCTTTCTGTATCGCCGATATAGTTTATATTATAGGGCTGTCCTGCGAAATTACGCGCAGAGCGTATGACCGCCTTCGTGTCGCTGCTGCCGACAACCGCCGTGATGATCGGCTTTATACCCATTCGCTCGGAAAGCATTCTGAGCGTTACCGCAGTTTTGACGTTTCGCTCGTCGGATCCGAGAGATACGAATACATAAGTCGCATCGGTAATACGCATAAACAACTCGGAAAAGCGTTTGGTGGTTACGTCTACGTTCGGTTCGATTGAAATATCGTATTGAGCCTCACCCGCGACAAAAACGCCGTTATATTTTTCGGACATAAGCTCGGGACAGCTTGCAGAGAAACGCTCAAAGGCATTTTTGTCAGAATCGAAGGCTTGGATTTTAACCCGATATCCGTCCATCTGGCAATACCACGAAAGCGCCTTGAGCATTTCGGTTCCGCGCTTACCGAGCCCGACGATAACTGCCGATATCTGCTTTTCGCCGCTTTCTGTCGGACGCGCGCTTTCGAAAAGCGTTTCGCCCTCCTCATAGAGAAAATGCGAGATCAGCGAGCGTACCTCATCGATACGGCGCACCTTCATCGCGCCCCTTTCCCTGCCCGAAAGAATAAGCTCGCTCTGTACGTCGGTCGAGAAGATATAGAGGTGTGTATTTTCGCGGTTATTGTATTCGGAAATAAGATCTAAGGAGCGGTTTACGTTTGTGATTTCATCATCGTCCATCGCGAAGAAATATATCGATTTTTTCTTGCTGTGAAGTCTGAAATTTATCGCGGTGATATCCTTTTTAAAGAGAATCGCACCGAAGTACCGCGCGCCCGCTATAAGCTCGGAGTCCTCTTTTTCGGAAACGCCTGCAAATACCGCGCGTGCTTTTTTATGGTTTTTTATAAGATCGTCTGCAAGCGCCAATGCCTTTTCGTTGAGGTCCGCAAAGACGTATATATCGCGGTAAAACGACAAAAGCAGTCTGATATATGCAGTGAAATTTTTGAAAAACGAGAGCACCAAGCCGAACGAAAACAGCGGTGTGAAGAACTGCAGAGCAAGGACGAGTATCTGATAAAAATCTCTTAAAAATTCGGGTGCAAGTCCGATGAATTTAAACACCGTCTGATAGATTTCGTCTGCGCCGACGAGCCTTATCGCCTTTCTTACCGAAAAGACGAAAGCCCTTGCAACCTCGGCGGTTTCGCCGCTGTTTTCTTCAAGAAACGCGGGAAACGTCAATATTACGGACGCGACGAAAAAGATCGGAGTTATAACTCTGAACGGGTTGATTCTTTTTAGATTTTTATTCTTCGACACTGCGCGCACAAGCGTGAAAGCACACGCCGAGATAAGCAACAGCAGAGCCAAAGCAAAGCATACTGTCCAGACCATAAAATGCTCCTTTTTCAGTTAGAGTGCCAGAGGCTTGCGATGATAGCCTCGAGCTCGGAATCGCTCTTTTCGGTTACGCGGTCTACGATGCGGATACCCATATCGTGCGCACGCTGACGAAGTGCGTTATCTCCCTTTGTGTTTCCGAGCGAAGCGGCAACGAGAACCTTTTTCGAATAACTGCCGCCGAAGCGCTCAGCAACGGTCGAGAGCTTATAAAGCTCCTCGGTTTCTATCTTGCCGTTTTTGCAGGAAACGAACACGGGGACCATTCCGTGCATCATAAGTATATCGATTTCGTTTTCGGTATCCTGAGTGCCTTTTTCGGTGTGCACCAAGCCGTCCCAGTCTATATAAACTCCGTTCACAGCATCGTTGTATACCCTGTTTCCGTCCTCATCGCAGGTGTTGAGAGCGGTTACGAATATCTTCATCTCAAGCGCCTGCCCCGCCTTTGTCAAGCAACGCTTGACCTGCTCGTTTTTAAAGGTGATATAGATTCTCCCGTCTTTTTCGGAATATTCGGTTATCAAGCCCTTTTCGAGCAGAGCCGCGATGATTTTTTGCTTATAGACCGATTTTAAATCGTGCTTTTCATAATAGATATCAAGCTGCTTGCGCGTTGCGCTGTAGGTAAGCTTGTCCTCGGATGCAACACCGACCGAAGCAAGCCCCGCAAAGCCGCTTATCTGGCAGTTCCAATCTCTCGGCTTTATTCGGCAGATATCCCACATATCGAGAATGTCCTGCTTGAATTCATCTGTAAGCTCCCAATTAAAAGTACCGTCGGATTTCGTTTCGGAATCGACGACAACACCGCCGTAGATGCGGATATTTTCGGAAACCGAAAGCTCGGGTGCGGTCCCCTCGAAAAGCGTTTCGCCGTCTGCATCGCAATCGTACACGGTATTATTACGCAGGTTGAAGCGGTGCATTTGTATGTTTTTATGCTTATAACGCTCACATATAATTCCGGTCGCGACAAGATAAAGATCGTCGCCGCCGGTCAAGCCGATACAGCAATCATCGTATTCCTCGACGACGGAGGAGAGCACCTCCAGAATCTTATCGAGCTTATTGCGGTTGACGCCGCGCCAGACAAACTCTATATTTTCACCGCGTGTTTCGAAAAGCTCGCGGTATTTTGCAATATGCTTGCCCATCTGCTTCTGATCGTTGCCGATAAAAACGACACGATCGGGCTTTCTCGCAAGGCAGGCACAAATATTGTCCGCCGCGTTTTTATCAAAAAATTCTATATAGGTCATCTTTTCACCCACTTATTTCTGTTCAAGAAATTCATCAAAGGTTATGCTTCCGCGCGCCAGATAGAGCAATTTATCCTTATGTAGATTCATTGTCGCGACAAGGGTATTCAGCATTTCTATTGCGGCTTCGAGCGAAATATCGCATTCCTCGTAGCTTTCATTGATAACGAAGCTGATATATCCGTTGCGAAGCTCGACGCAAAAGGCACCGTTAAAAATATTATAGTTAAGAAAGCACGCCGCCTTGCAGCCGTCGACTATCATATCCTCGCGAAATCTGAAGGGCAGATATCCCGTGCATCTTACTATACAACGGCTTGCATCCACCGAAACGTAGAATGCAAAGGGCATAAGGTCTTCCTTTGTTACGCAATTAAAAAGGAGCTTATCGGGTTGCTTGCGGCGGACCGGATATCTCGTAAGAGAAAGCGCCTTATCGAAGGTATCAAAGGCTCTTTTTGCCGCTTCTTTTTTTGCATTATCTTCCATCAGACAGCACCCTCCCCTCCAAGCGACGTCAAAACCGTTTCGAAATCGATCTCGCCTTTTGTGTAGCCGGAAAACAATCTGTCGAGCTTTAACAGCTCGGTTACGGCGTTTTCTATAAAATCGGAAACGAAGGACTTGGTTATTTCTCTTCCCTTATAGCAGGCAACGTTGCGGTAATGTACCATATTCGAAAAAATATCTATATCGATCCTGCCGCGAGGAGCGCGTGCATTATACGCATTCGCGATAACCGAGAGCTCGTTGACGCAGGAATACTCGTTACCAACCGCAAAAAGCGAAAGACACTGT
This sequence comes from Clostridia bacterium, assembly GCA_017629895.1. Classification (GTDB taxonomy): domain Bacteria; phylum Bacillota; class Clostridia; order Oscillospirales; family CAG-382; genus Coliplasma. The sequence continues at coordinate 508 of JAGBWF010000113.1, read as the reverse complement.
AGATATTCGTGAGTTTTATTGACTGCAAAAACACAGCTTACCGGAAATTTGTCCCCATTTTTGCGACAGTTTGCAAAAAGCACGCGATCGTCCCTTATAAATACGATCTGAGCCTCTGTAAGCGTTTCGCAGATAAATTCGTATAACTGCAATTCCTTTTCGCTCGCCATAATTCCCCTCCGTTTTACATTTTATTTATTATATCACAACAAAACGGCGCGGTCAAGTAAAAAAAGGCTTGCCGTTTTATTCCTAAATACAAAACAACGCCTCCTTATAAAAGGAAGCGCTGCATATTCTTAATCTAATCTTCTTTTTTATAAAACAGCTCGACAACTGTTTGCTTCATAGAGTTTACGTCGGGGTAAAATTCCATATACTGTTCGCCGACGACCGATTCGCCTTTTATCTCCAAAATACCCTCGAAATCGTAGATTGCGAATTTATCGTAAAGCGTTTGCATCTGGTTAAGGGTGCAGTCGGAAACGATATATTTCGAAAGAGATTT
>JAGBWF010000112.1 GCA_017629895.1 Clostridia bacterium | reverse complement strand
CAAGGTGCTCGGCGAAATACTGAGAAGAAACACGGTTATAAACGGCGATTCCTCATTGCTCGAGGAAAACAGGCTGAAGGAATATCTTATCGATCTTTTCAAGGGCAAGGAAAAGGAAACGGTATACGCGCTTTATTTCGACAGAAGCGGCAGTTATATCGGAAGACAGGTCATTTTCCGCGGAAGCATAAGCAAAACGCAGTTTTCGCTGCGTGCCGTTACCGAGGGAATTATCCGTGTCGGAGGAAAATCTGTCGTGCTCGCACACAACCATCCGAGCAATCTGCTCATCCCTTCGGGCGATGATATTATTTCAACGAGGCGAATTGCCGCGCATCTTGCGGCGAATGAAATCGAGCTTCTCGACCATTATATCGTCGGCGAAAACGATGCTGTCAGCATATTGAACCCCTGATAAAAAAAGACTGTTTGCAAAAAATCTCGCAAACAGTCTTTTTGTTGTTATAAATTCAAAATATATTCCTCGGCGGAGCGTACGCCGTCGATAGCGGCGGAAATGATACCGCCTGCATAGCCCGCGCCCTCGCCGAGAGGGTAGACGCCCTTTATATTGCTTTGCCTGTCGTCGAAGCGCTTTATGCGTATCGGCGAGCTTGTGCGGCTTTCGACCGCCGTGATAATCGCGTTTTCGGAATCGAAGCCCTTTATTTTCTTTCCGAATTCGCGCAGTGCTTCGCGGAAGGAATCGTTGATTTCTTTTGAAAACAGCTTCGAAATATCGCAATATTTAACCCCGCGCGGATAGGTGGGGGTAATATTGCTTTCGGCCTTGCCGAGCCCCAAATATTCACCGACAGTCGTTGCGGGTGCGGTAAAATCGCCTCCGCCGAGCTCGAAAGCGGCTCTTTCAAGCCGTTCGCGGTAATCGTAGCCCGCAAAAAGTCCGTCGTCTATATCCGATGGCAATATTTCGCAAAGAATCGCGCTGTTTGCGTTTCTTCCGTCGCGCGCGTGGTAGCTCATACCGTTTGTAACAAGCCGCTCGTTTTCGCTTGCCGCCGCAACGACGTGTCCGCCGGGGCACATACAAAAGCTGTATACCGTTCTGCCGGTTTTGCAATACGCGAAAAGCTTGTATTCGGCAGGCGGCAGAAAACGGAAATCGCCGTTTTTGCCGTATTGCGATTCATCTATATCGCTTTGCAGATGCTCGATACGGAAGCCGACCGAAAACGGCTTTTGCTCGATTTCCGCGCCGTGAGATTCGAGCATTTCGGCAATATTGCGCGCCGATTGCCCCGTGGCGAGAAACAGAGTATCGGCTTCGATTTCGCCCTTATCGGTGCATACTCGGACAAGCCTGCCGTCTTCGATAACGATATCTGTCAGTTGCGTTTCGAACCGCAGCTCACCGCCGAGCGAGATTATCTCCTCGCGAAGCCTTTCGACAACGCCTCTCAAAAGATCGGTTCCGATATGCGGCTTTGCGTGATAGAGGGTTTCCTTCGGTGCGCCCGCATTTACAAGCTCGCGCAGGACGAATTGTCCGCGGAAGGATTTGTCCTTTATAAGCGTGTTCAGCTTACCGTCGGAAAATGCACCCGCACCGCCTTCGCCGTATTGTATATTTGAGTTTTCATCAAGTGCGCCGCCCGCAAAAAACGTATCGACGTCGCGCTTGCGCTCGTCAACTCTTTTTCCGCGTTCAAGCACAATCGGCTTAAACCCCGCTCTTGCCAGGCAGAGCGCGGCAAAAATACCCGCGGGGCCGAATCCTGCAACGACGGGCCTTTTCTTCGGCGCGTTTTTCGGAATCGGGAAGGAATATTCCTCCTCGGGCTGTGCGATAACACCGCCGCAACGGCTTGCGAGACCTTCTTCGTCGACACCGCTTGCGAAAATATCGACGGTATAAACGAATTTTGCTTTGCCGCGGCGGGCATCGAGAGATTTTTTGCGTATTTCGTAATCAAAGCTTCCCATCGGCAGACCGAGCAATTTCGCAAGGTGTGCTTCAAGAGGAAGAGCGTCCTCGCGCGGAGAACGCTCTAACGTTAATTTTATCATTACTTAAGATTGTTCTTTTCGAGCCAAGCAACGTAGTCCTGATAAAGCTTGACCGAATCGGGATGTCCCATATATGCGGTGGTGCCGGGCTTGTTGAACATACCCTGATACTGATAGATAAGAATTTCGTCAACGTAGGGCGAAATGCTCTTGATCTGGCGGTCGATTCTTTCCATATCTGCCGCATAGAGAGCGCTTCTGTAAACGTCGCCTTCGAATTCGAAAACCTCCATATCTGCCCAGAGAGCGCCTCTGCCTGCTTTATCGTGAGCCTTGCGGAGTGCTTCGTAGAACGCGGGGGTTTCTTCGGGCTTGGATTTGCGGACACCGATTTCGTCCTGATAAGCGATAATATCGCAATCGAGGCTTTCGAGCTGTGCAACATACTTATCGTCTGCAATAAGGTGGTTGGTGCCATAGGGCGCGATAAGCATTTTGAGCTTGGGATCGATAGTTCTTGCGAATGCCGAATAGGTGTTTACGTATTTAATGAACTGATCGTCGTAATAGGGATAAATGCCGGTTTCATCGGGGAGATACCAGCCGTAGAAGGATTCGTGGTGGCCGTACTGTGCATAAACCTGCTCCATAGCTCTGAATGCGCGTGCGGTAACCTCGGGGCTTATCATATTGTTGATGGTCTGAGTCCATACGCCGTAATATCCGCAGGAAACGAAAACCTTAATGCCGTTTCTGTCTGCCGCGCGGAGAAGTGCTCCCATCGGGTCCTTCGCGCCCATATTATAGAAGGGATAAATATCGGTGTTGAAATATGCGAAAGCGTCGTTTTCATAAACCTGAGCGGTGGTAAGAAGCACGATATACTTCATACCGAGCTCTGCGATTTCGTCTACCTTTGCTTCCCACTGTTCATCGGTAAACCAACGGCAGATAGGGTTCCAATATTTTCCTTCGGGAATGTTGTGGTGCTGAAATTCAAACCAGGTACCGGTAATTTTTTTAAGCATAGAAAATATTTCCTTTCCTGCAATAAATATCTTGACTTTAGAATAACATTTTACTTTGCTTTTTTCAATAGTTTTTTGCAAAAACGGTTGCGTATATGAGAAAAATAAATTATAATAAAGAAAAAAATCGGGAGATAAACAGATGAAAAAACTCGTTTCTTTGGCTTTGGCTGTGCTGATGGCTTTAATCTGCCTGCCCCTGTGCGCGCTTTCCGAGGAAGAACCGCTTACCGTTATCGCGTTCGGCGACAGCATTACCGCGGCGGATAAATGGCAAAAGCATGTCGAAAAGGAGCAGGGTATCGATATAATCAACGCGGGTGTCGGCGGCGATACCACGAACACCGCAAAAGCGCGCTTTAAAAAGGACGTGCTCAACAAATCGCCCGATATCGTGCTTATAAGTCTTGGCGTTAACGACTGCGCGATAGATATGGCGCGCTACGTAACGCTTGAGGATTACAAGGCGAATATGGCTTATTTTATAGACGAGTGCCATAAAATCGGTGCAAAGGTTATCGTGAATATCCCCACGCCCGTTGTCGATGAGCAATACCTTACCCGACACAAAGCCGAACCCTTCGAGCCCTACGGCGGCCCGAACGGTATCGTTTCGATCTATGCCGAAGCCTGCCGCGAGGTCGCGCGCGAAAAGAACGTTGTAACGGCGGATCTCAACGAATATTTTCTTGCAACCGACGATTATACCAAATATTTTCCCGACGGAGTTCATCCGAGCGACACGGGCTATAAAATGTACGGAGAAGCGGTGTCCGAGGTGTTCGAGCGTCTTTGGCTCGGTGATATCAACGGCGACGGAAACATTAACCAATACGATTATATCCTCGTAATGCGCGAGTATTTCGATACCTACACCCTCGACGAAAAGCAGACAAAGCGCGCCGACACCAATTTCGACGGAACGGTCAACCAATACGATTACGTTCTTATAAAGCGTCATTATTTCGACACCTACAGGCTTTTGGGAAATTAAGAAAAGAAGGACCTTTGCGAAAAAACGCAAAGGTCTTTTTTTAAAACTCCTTATGCAGTATCGGCGAGATGCGCTTATAGATAAGCGCGGTGATAAGCGAGCAGGCAACGCCCTTTACGAGATTAAAGGGAACGGTCGCCCAGAGAATAAGGCTTTTAAGGTCGGTGATCGAGGAGTTCACCTTCGTACCGAGTCCGACGATCATTTCGGTTGTAAAGCCCATAAAACGCACGTAGGCGGGAATCATAATATAATAATTCACGAACGCGCCTACAACAGTAAGCGAAACCGTTGCGACCGCCATTCCGATCGCCGCGCCCGAAAGGCTCTTTTTGTGCTTATAGATGAACGCCGCGGGAAGCGCGTAGGCGATGCCCATTAAAAAGTTCGAAAGCTCGCCGACAAACGCCGTGTCGGTGCCGTTGATTATAATATTGAGCAGGATTTTTATAAGCTCGGTCCAGACAGCCGCCATCGGACCAAGCGCAAATCCCGCGACAAGCACGGCAACCTCGCTGAAATTAAGCTCGTAAAAGGCGGGGGCGAAGGGGAGCGGGAATTCAAGCAGCATCAAAAGCGTTGCAATTGCGCCCAAGCAGGCGATTTTTGTTATATAAACGATGTTTTTCTTTTTTTGCATAAAAAATACCTCCGAAAAGTGCTTCGGGGGCATAAAACAGCGCAAAAATACGGCAAAGCGCCGTAAATGCATCTTCTCTCATCTCGACTTTTACGATCGGTACCGGAATCACACCGGTTCGTGCCGAAAACGGCTCGCGGACTATACCGCCGGTGAGGAATCGCACCTCGCCCCGAAGACATATTACAAACCTATTATATCCTTTATTATTAATATGTCAAGTGTTGATTTTAGCTAAAAAATATGTTATAATGCTTCATCATACTATTAAAGGAACACGTTATGGAAAAAATACAGCTTTTTTGTATAAAGCACAAAACGCTTGCGACGTTTATCGGATGCTTGGTCTTTATAATTCCGTTCGCGGTGATTTCTAAATCACTCGAGATCCCCTTTGCTGCTTATTTGATCCTCTATATAATTTTTGCTTTGGCGCCAATACTGACGGTTTCGACAGCCGCGACGGCACTGACGCTCCCTGCAGTACAAAAGCTGAACGACGAGTGCGACCCATATCCTCTGATGGCGGTGAGCGAAAAAATCATCGCCCGTACGAAGTCTACCGTCGAAAGCCTGAATGCGAAGCTCAATTTTTGCGTCGCCGTGTCGAATCTCGGTCAATACGAAAAAAATCTCGAGCTGCTTCGCTCCATCACCATAGAAGCGTTTCCCAGAATACTTTCTCAGACAAAATTTGTCTATTACAACAACCTTTCGAGCGCATACGTTTCGCTCGGCGATGCCGAAACGGCAAGAATCTGGTTCGAAAAGAGCGGTGAAGTCCTTTCCGCGATAAAAAACAAAACGGCGGCTGCGGTATATAACGATACCCACCGCTTCAATGAATCCGAGCTTTTACTGCTCGAGGGCAGGGCAGAGGAAGCGCTTGCAATCTTGAAAACCGTTGAAAACAACTGCCGCGCAAGAAGCGTTTATCACGCCTTGTCAACCGCGAAGGCACATACTATGCTCGGCGACACGGTATCGGCAAAAACTGCGCTTGATTACGTAATTGCGACGGGAAATAAGCTATATGCCGTTACCGAGGCGAAGGAATTGCTTGCGAGGATGGAGCAGAAAATATAACGCAGGCAAAAGCGGTAGACCGTAAAAAAGCAAAAACGGAGGCTTTTTATGAAGATTATAATTGTCGGATGCGGAAAAATAGGTATTTCGATAATCGAAAGCCTTGTCGGCGAGGGAAGCGACGTTGTCGCTGTCGATTCCTCCCCCTCCGTCATCGATGAAATAGGAAATACTTACGACGTTATGTGCGTATGCGGTAACGGCGCGGATATCGAAACGCTTAAGGAAGCGGGCGTTTCAAAGGCGGATCTTTTCGTTGCGGTTACACATTCCGACGAGCTTAATATGCTCGCCTGCTTTGTTGCCGAAAGAATGGGCGCAAAGCATACCATTGCGCGTATACGCAACCCCGAATACAACGATAAGAGCCTTGATTTTCTCGGCAAGCAGCTCGGGCTCACCGTTTCGGTAAACCCCGAATGGCTTGCGGCAAAGGAGCTTTACAACATTTTAAAGCTTCCCGCGGCAGTGAATATAGAAAGCTTTTCGGGCGGCAATCTCGAAATGGTAGAGCTTCGACTAAAGCAGCAATCCATACTTGACGGACTTTCGCTTATCGAGCTCAGAAAAAAATACAACGCCAAATTTCTTATCTGCGCCGTACAGCGCGGAGAAGAGGTCTATATACCCGACGGTAATTTCGTGCTCAAAAGCGGCGACAGAATAGGTATAACCGCCTCCACAACCGAAATACAGAAGCTTTTGCGTATGCTCGGACTTATGCAAAACTCCGCGAAAAGCGTTATGATACTCGGCGCGAGCAGGATATCCTATTATCTTACAAAGCGTTTTATCAACAGCGGAAACAAGGTTGTGGTTATCGATAAGGACGAGCGTGTTTGCGAGGCATTTGCGGCACAGCTTCCCGAGGCGGTCGTTATCTGCGGCGACGGAAGCGAGCAGGAGCTTCTGCTCGAGGAGGGCTTGGGCTCGACCGATGCCTTCGTTGCGCTTACCGGTATGGACGAGCTGAACATTCTTGTTTCGATATTTGCATCGAACCAAGGCGTTCCGAAGGTTATTTCGAAGGTCAACCGCAGTCAGCTTGCGTTGATGGCGGATAATTTGGGACTTGATTGTATCGTTTCTCCGAAAAAGACGGTTTCGGACATCCTCGCACGTTATGCGCGAGCTATTAAAAATTCGCAGGGAAGCAACAGCATCGAAACGCTTTATCGTCTTATGGACGGACGCGTAGAGGCTGTCGAATTCAACGTAAGCAAGGACTTTCCCGGCTCTAAAATTCCGCTTAAGGACCTTGCACTCAAGCCGAACACCATAATTGCGGGCATAATTCGCGGCAGAAAGTCGATTATCCCCGGAGGTATGGATGAAATTCAGGCAGGCGACAGAGTTGTCGTAATAGTTGCGGGTCAGCAGCTTATCGACCTCGGCGACATTCTTCGTTAGCTCGGAAAAAGGCGGTATTTTATGAACAGAAAAATGGTCTTTTTCGTGTTTGGCCGCATCGGTCAGACCGTGGGAGCACTTTTGCTTTTGCCTGCGATCGTCGCCTTGATATACGGCGAGATGCTGCAGATGCAGTCGTTTATTGCGGTTGCTGTCGGCGCGATAGCGTTGGGCGTTCTCATATCGCGTTGCAGCAGGACCGAAAATAAGGTTATCTATGCAAAGGAAGGCTTTGCGATAGTTTCGCTGGCGTGGATAGGAATGTCCGCAGTCGGCGCGTTGCCGTTTGTGATTTCGGGCGAGATACCCTCTTATATCGATGCGGTATTCGAAACGGTAAGCGGATTTACAACGACGGGCGCGAGCATCCTAAGCGACGTCGAGGCAATGAGCAAGAGTATGCTCTTCTGGCGCAGCTTTACCCATTGGGTAGGCGGTATGGGCGTTCTCGTTTTCGTTATGGCGATAGTTTCGAATATGACCGACCGCTCGATACATCTTATGCGCGCCGAAATGCCGGGCCCCGTTGTCGGCAAGCTCGTTCCGAGGGGCAAGGATACTGCGAAGATTCTGTATATGATATATATCGTTATGACCTTCGTGCAGATAATATTGCTGTCGCTCGGCGATATGGATCTTTTCGAAAGTATAGTCCATACCTTCGGTACGGCGGGCACGGGCGGCTTTGGAATAAAGAGTCTGAGTATAGGCGCATACAGCGATTATTCGCAAATGGTAATAGCCGTGTTTATGATGCTTTTCGGTATTAACTTCAACCTTTATTTTCTGCTTATTATCGGCAGAATAAAAACGGTTTTGAAAAGCACGGAGCTTTGGGCGTATCTTGCGCTTGCCGCGGCTGCCGTCATCGCGATTACCCTTAATCTTTTGCCGCAATACGAAAGCTTTGGCGCGGCGCTCAAGGATTCCTTCTTCCAGACCTCGTCGGTTATGACTACAACAGGCTATTCCACAGCGAATTTCGACCTTTGGCCCTCGCTTTCAAAGGGAATTCTGATGCTTCTTATGTGCATAGGAAGCTGTGCGGGCTCGACGGCGGGCGGCTTGAAGGTATCACGCGTGGTGCTTTTGTTCAAGCTCGTTCTGGGCGAAATAAAGCGTATGCTTCATCCCCGTGCGGTTACCTCGGTAAAATTCGAGGGAAAGGCGGTCGATAAGCAAACGCTCAACAGCGTGCTTATATATTTTGCGGTATACGTGTTCTGCGTAATCGCGGCGTTTCTTGCCATAAGCTTTGAGCCGTTCAGCTTTGAAACGAATTTCTCGGCGGTTATTGCAACGTTTAATAATATCGGTCCCGGCTTCGGTAACGTCGGCCCGATGGGAAGCTTTGCCGACTACAGCGCGTTTTCGAAGCTTGTCTTTTCGTTTGCAATGCTTCTCGGCAGACTTGAAATATTCCCGCTCGTTATCGCGCTTTCTCCTTCTACCTGGAACAAGAGCAGGGCATAAAATAAAAAGAGACATAAGCTTCGGCTCTCACAGAGATAACAAAAACCTCGATGAAAATTCATCGAGGTTTTTATTGTAGTTTGGATTTTAATTACTGAGCTTCGTAGCTTTCAACGCACTGATCGATAGCTTCCTGAATCATATCCTTCTTAGCTTCGAAAGCGGAAACGATGTTGGTGCTGTTGGTGGACATAAGCTCGCTGATCATGCCGCCGATGCCGCCGAAGTCGTAGATGATGCCGAGGTCGTATACAACGTTGGAGAATACGAGGTCGAGCATTTCGCCGGATTCGTTATCGCGGAGGTCGCGGTACTTAAGGGTGGTTTCGTAGTATGCGGGAGTGATGTACTTCTTTGCACCGAATGCCATAACGTCGAGCATGAATGCAGAGAATTCAGCCTCTTCTCTGGAGAGAGAGGTGGGGATTGCGATTGCGTATGCATATCTTGCAGAGCAGTAGGTGTAGTAGGTATCCTGTTCCTCGGTCATAAGCGGGAAGGGAACGATACCGAATTCCTGTGCGTCATCGTATGCACGGAGCTTCTTGATAGCGGAGAACGCGCTGGTTCTGAAGAGTGCGCGGTTCTGACCGAATACGTCGAGAGATACTACCCAGATGTTAGAACCGTCGTTAACGGTGTTGCAGTGGAAGCACCATTCGTCCTTGAGCTGAAGGTTCTGAAGAATCTTCTGAACGAGAGTGGTGGATGCAGTATCGTTGAAGGTGATTATCGGAATATCATCGGAGTTCTTGGAGATGTAGTTGTTACCGCTTGCGATAAAGAATGCGGAAACGTCGCCGTAGGATGCGGAAAGACCCCAGTCGTCATTATAGGTCATGCCGGGAGTACCGTCGGATTCAGCGGTAGCCTTACGGCTCAATTCGATCATCTTATCGAAGGTCCACGTCTTATCCTTTACCATCTGATAAAGGTCTACGTCGGGAGCGACATTCTTAAGGATTTCCTTGTTGAAGGTGATAGCGGTCGAAACGATCTTGGGCATAATCGAGATATCACCGGTGGTGAAATAAAGCTTATTGCCGATAGAGAGCGATTCGTTAGCTGCCTGATCCCACCAAGCCTGATCGAGATGGAGGTAATCGGTAAATTCGTTGAGGTCGTAGAGATAGCCTTCCTGTGCGAGCGATGCTGCTGCAGGCATAAAGGGAAGTGCTGCGTCGTACATACAGAGGTCGGAGGTGATATCCTCTTTAAGATCTGCCTGAACGTCTGCAACGGGAACGCCCTTTACGGTTACGCCGTACTTGGTGAAGATTTCATCGTTTCTTCTGGTAACGGCATCGTTGAGAGAAGCGTCGGTTGTGGTGTAAAGATCGGGTTCAACGTCTTCACAGTAGTAGGTGTTCTGAACTTCGTCGGAATAGATAAGTATCGAAAATTCCTTGTAATCTTCGCCTTCCCATTTGAATTCGGGCATGGTTACAAAGTCTTCGATGTTTTCGCCCTTTGTCTCACCTGTGCTGGTTGCGGTGCTGGATTCTTCTCCGTTGCCGCCGCAAGCTACCAAAAATGCAGAGGTAGCGAGCATAAGAAGGCAGAGGAGCATCGAAAGAATTCTCTTTGCGTTCATTGGTGCATTTCTCCTTTTTGAATTTTCAAATAAAGTTACACTGTATTTTATCATACAATTTGCGTCTTGTCAAGACGGAGTAAAAAAAGAGCCGTGCGGTTTTGAAATCGCACAGCTCTTATTAATGCGTGATCGGAATTTATCTTGCCATAGCGCGAACGACGCCCTTGATAGCCGAAATGTCGGAAATTACCGCTTCGGTAATAGTGTCGTTGGTATCGAAGATAGATACGGCGTTGTTGCCCTTTGCCTGAGAAAGAAGCGATTCGATGTTTACGTTATCGCTTGCGAGCGCGCCGGAGATCTGGGTGATGATGTTGGGGATGTTCTCGTGAAGAACTACAAGGCGGTTGCTTTCGGTTCTCGGAAGAACGATTTCGGGATAGTTTACGCTGTTGCGGATGTTGCCGTTTTCGATATAATCGACAAGCTGTTCTGCCGCCATAACCGCGCAGTTATCCTCGGATTCGGGCGTGGATGCGCCGAGGTGGGGGATGCAGACGACGTGCGGAACTCCCAAAAGCTCTTCGCAGGGGAAGTCGGTAACGTAGGATGCGACCTTGCCGCTTTCGAGCGCCTCGATAAGATCGGGAATGTTTGCGAGATCACCGCGCGAAAGGTTGATAATGCGGACGCCGTCCTTCATCTTCGCGATGTTTTCTTTATTGATAATGCCCTTTGTCGAGGGGAGAGAGGGGATGTGATAGGTGATATAATCGGATGCGGCATAAATCGCATCGTAATCGTCTGCCTTCATAACGTAGCGGGAGATAGACCAAGCGTTTTTAACGGTGATATAGGGATCGCAGCCGATAACCTTCATTTTGATATCGTTTGCCGCGTTTGCAACCATACCGCCGATAGCGCCGAGACCGATAACGCCGAGAGTTTTGCCCTTGATTTCGGGACCGACGAACCTGCTCTTGCCCTTTTCTACCTGCTTTGCAACGTCGGGAGTGCCCTTAAGACCGAGCGCCCAGTTGATACCGCCGACGATATCGCGCGAGGCAAGGAAGAGCGCCGCGAGAGCGAGCTCCTTAACGCCGTTTGCGTTTGCGCCGGGGGTATTGAATACGACGATGCCGTTTTCGGAGCAACGGTCGATGGGAATGTTATTTACGCCTGCACCTGCGCGGGCGATAGCGAGAAGCTCCTTGCCGAAGGGCTCGTCGTGAAGTGCCGCCGAGCGAACGAGTATTCCCTCGGGTGCTTCAACCGTTTCGGAAACGGTGTATTTTTCGCTGTCGAATACGTCGAGACCGACCTGGCTGATTTTATTGTAAAGCTTAATATTTGCCATTATGCGTTCTCCTTTTCATAGTTGCTCATAAATTCAACGAGCTTTTCAACGCCCTCTACAGGCATTGCGTTATAGATGGATGCGCGCATACCGCCGACAACACGGTGTCCCTTGAGGTTTACAAAGCCCGCCTTGGATGCCGCGGAAACGAACGCCTTATCCTTATCCGCATCGCCGGTAACGAAGCAGACGTTCATAAGAGAGCGTACCTCTTTATCTGCGGTAGGCT
>JAGBWF010000011.1 GCA_017629895.1 Clostridia bacterium | reverse complement strand
TGAGGTCGCCCTTTCTGTGAGGACCGTCGAGAACCATCTGGTCGCCTGTGAAAGCGTGGATAGTTGACATGATACCGCTCTGGATAGGAGCGTAGTCGTTGAGAGCCTTAGCCATGGGAGCGAGGCAGTTGGTGGTGCAGGAAGCAGCGGAAATGATGGTGTCTTCTGCGGTAAGGGTTTCGTGGTTTACGTTGTAAACGATAGTGGGGAGGTCATTGCCTGCAGGAGCAGAGATAACAACCTTCTTAGCGCCTGCGGTGATGTGAGCAGAAGCCTTTTCCTTAGAGGTGTAGAAACCGGTGCATTCGAGAACTACGTCTACGTCGAGTGCTTTCCAAGGGCAGTTAGCTGCATCCTTTTCAGCGTAGATCTTGATTTCCTTGCCGTCAACGATGATAGAATCTTCGGTGCAGGAAACGGTGTGAGCAGGGGTGGTACCGAGCTTGCCGCAGAAACCGCCCTGTGCGGTATCATACTTGAGAAGGTGAGCAAGCATCTTGGGGCTGGTGAGGTCGTTGATTGCAACAACTTCATAACCTTCAGCGTCAACCATCTGGCGGAATGCGAGACGGCCGATACGGCCAAAGCCGTTAATAGCAACTTTTACAGACATTTTAAAGTCCTCCATTAATTTTTTTATTTAATTCACCGTCTGATAGTTTATACCTTTCGGTGAAAAAATACAATAGTTATTTTAAGAAAAATGGCACTATTTTCCTTCGGGATTTTTGTCGTTTTCGCTAATGAACTTACGGACACGGAATTTCGCGCCGATTTTGTTAACTATAGCGCGGCATTTTTCGATATCTTCATCGGTTATTGTTGTTTCAACAACACTGAATTGAACCGTTTCGATATTGCCGACACATTGCGAAGCGAAATCGAGCATCGAGCCGTATGCCTTCTTGCCGAATACCGAGTGGCAGATGTTATCGTATTCGGTTTCGTTTGATGCGTTCATACTGATAGAAACGCTATCAATAAGACCGAACAACATTTTCGTGCTTTCCTTAGAGTTAATTAGCTCAGACTGTCCGTTTGTATTAAGTCGGATAGGAATAAGAGGATATGCTTTTTTCAGAAGCTTTGCGGTTTCAATGAGCGCATCAAATCTGCAGGTCGGCTCGCCATATCCACAAAACACGAATCCGTTGCATTCGGGGAAGAAAAGTTCTTCAACCTGAGTTAAAACCTCAATGGGCGAAGGCTCGCGTTTGAGCCAGAGACTGTTGCTACCGTATGCCGTATCTCCGTTGTTTCTGAGACAAAACGTACAATCGTTTGTGCAACGGTTTGTAATATTCAAATAAATACTGTCGTTGACTCGGTATGCGAAGGTTTCGCTCCGTGCTTTAGAGCCTAAATAGTCTTTTTGCATTATCTTCTGTTATTCTTTCTAATTCTTCAAAGGAAATTCCGCGTAGCTCGGCTATTTTTTCAATAGTGTAGCGCATATAACCCGAATCGTTGCGTTTACCGCGGAAGGGATGAGCTGTCAGATAAGGTGAATCGGTTTCAGTTAAAATTCTGTCTTCGGGCACAAACACCGCGTTTTCGACGGGATGCTTTGCATTTTTAAAGGTTACTGTGCCGGGAAACGAGATATACCATCCGCGATCAAGCAAAATTTTTGCAGTTTCCTTACTGCCCGAAAACGCATGGAAAACGCCTCTGACGTTGTAATCGAGAACTATTTCCAAGCAGTCGGCAACGCAATCGCGCTCGTGTATGATGACCGGCATATCGGTCTCGACTGCAAGCTCGAGCTGTTTCCTGAAAAGAGCTTTTTGCTGTTCTTTATTATCGCTTACCCAGTGATAATCGAGACCGATTTCGCCGATTGCGATTACTTTCGGGTGAGACAGCAGAGCTTTTATGGTCTCAAAATCCTTCTCGTTAAACAAATCTACCTCTTGCGGATGATATCCTACGGCCGCATAAACACCGTCGAATTTCTCTGCAAGCTTTACGGATTGCAACGAGCTTTCGAGATTACAGCCCGCATTTATGATAGCCTTAACACCCTTTGATGTGAAAAGCTCTTCCAAAAGCTCGTATCTGTCGGAATCAAAGGCGTTATCGTCATAATGTGCGTGGATATCAATCATTTATCTTACCTTGCTTCCGGGGGCGGTAGATTCGTCTGCGAAAAGAACCTTCGCGCCGTTTTCGGTAACTGCGGCAAGGATCATACCGTTGCTGTCGATGCCGCGAAGCTTAACGGGTGCAAGATTGGTAACAACCACTACCTTTTTGCCGATAAGCTCATCGGGGGTATAATATTTCGCAATACCCGAAACGACCTGCCTTGTTTCTGTGCCCAAATCGACCTGAAGAACAAGAAGCTTATCGCTGTTTTCAGCCTTCACACATTCTTTGATCAAACCGACGCGCAGGTCGATCTTGGCAAAGTCGTTAATATCGATAATTCCGATAGGGGCTTCTTCCTTCTTTTCGGCTTTCTTCTGTTCCTTTTGAGCTTTCTTCGCTTCCTTTTCCTTCTTCTCAAGCTCGGCTAAATATTTCTTTTCGTCAATTCTTGCGAAGAGAATGGGAATTTCTTCGAGCTGAACAGTTTCGCAGGGGTACGAATATTTAATTGCTGAGTCGAAATCCATTTCGGGCGCCTTGAAGATCTCATTGATTTTAGCGGAGGTATCGGGCATAAAGGGCGCAAGAAGAACGTTGCATATACGAATGCTTTCAACAAGATTAGAAAGCACGTTTGCAAGCTGTTGCTTCTTTTCGGGGTCCTTTGCAAGAGCCCAAGGTGTAGTTTCGTCGATATACTTGTTGCACGCCTTGAGAGTGTTGAAAATAGCGGCGTCTGCGTCTGCGATCAGATATTTGTCGAGCTTTGCCACGGTGTCGGAAATACCTTCGTTTATCGCATTCTTGAGTGAAACGGCATATTCGTCGTCGTTGCCGTCGTTTTTGGGAATGATGCCACCGAAATACTGCTTGATCATTGCACCTGTACGAGAAACGAGGTTGCCGAGCACGTTGGCAAGATCGCTGTTTGTGCGCTTGATAAGGTTTTCGTAGGTAATACTGCCGTCGTTATAATATCCCATTTCAGCAAGAAGGTAATGACGTACGGGATCGAGGCCAAATTCGGCGATAAGATCATCTCCGTAAATGACGTTTCCACGCGATTTGCTCATCTTATCCATGCCCGAAAGCAGCCAAGGATGTCCCAAAACCATTTTCGGAAGGGGAAGATCGAGCGCCATGAGGATAATCGGCCAATAAATAGTGTGGAACCTAACGATATCTTTACCAATAACCTGCAAATCTGCGGGCCAAAGCTTTTTATAAAGCTCGGAAGGATTTTCGGGATCGAATCCGATTGCGGTTATATAGTTGAGAAGCGCGTCGATCCAAACGTAAACAACGTGTTTGGGGTCAAATTCAACGGGAACGCCCCAAGAAAAGCTTGTTCTGGAGATACAGAGATCCTGCAAGCCTGGAATGATGAAGTTATTGAGCATTTCGTTCTTACGCGAAACGGGGGTGATAAAATCGTCATTATTGTTGTAATAGTCTAAAAGTCTGTCTGCGTATTTAGAAAAACGGAGAAAATATGCTTCTTCGCTTGCTTTTTTACATTCTCTTCCGCAATCGGGACATTTACCGTCGACAAGCTGGGTATCTGTCCAGAAGGATTCACAGGGGGTGCAGTAATTTCCTTCGTAAGTGCCCTTGTAAATATCGCCTTGTTCGTAGAGCTTATTAAATATCTTCTGTACGCATTTTACGTGCGCTTCGTCAGTGGTGCGTATGAACTGGTCGTAGCTGACGTTAAACATATCCCAGATGCTTCTTATTTCGCCTGCGACCTTATCAACGTATTGCTGAGGAGTGATGCCTGCTGCTTCGGCTTCCTGCTGTATTTTTTGACCGTGTTCATCGGTGCCGGTGAGGAAATAAACGTCAAAGCCGCGAAGTCTTTTATAACGCGCTATTGCGTCTGCAAGAACAGCCTCGTAAG
>JAGBWF010000010.1 GCA_017629895.1 Clostridia bacterium | reverse complement strand
GTGGTAGGGGTCCTGACCGATAATTACGGCGCGCACCGAATTATAATCGGTGTATCTGAATGCGTTGAAGATATCGTTCATATCGGGATATATCGGCACACCCGAGCGTAAATATTCGCTTTTTAAAAAGGCACGCAGGGTTTTGTAATATTCCTTTTCTGCCTCGGGAGCGAGCAATTCGTCCCAGGAATTTCCGAATTCAAACACGTTTATCACCTCGATAACGATATTATAACACAAAGAAACGATAAATCAATAAAATTTTGATTGACAAACGGCAAAAATAAAGTTATTATATTTTTAATGAATTTTTTGCATAAAAGAGGTGAGATTTTAATGGATTCTTCGCGAAGTAGCGGCATAAAACCCAAAGGTATTTGCGCGGGATCGGTTGATTTCTCGCCTTTTCCGCGCTTTTAAGGATATTTTTCGGGTTTTTACCGTGCTTCCTTTTGCAACAATATAAAGAAAGGAAAACGGAAAAATGGAAAAAGAAGAACTTTTTGAAACGGTTGCCACGCTTCTTGTAAGCGGCGGCTACCAACAGCTTCGGGCTGTGCTTGCGGAGCTCGAGCCCTTTGACCTTGCGGAGATCTGCGAGCAGCTGAACGAATCGCACCTTCCGCTTGTGTTCAGGCTTATGACGAAGGATAAGGCGGCGGAGTGCTTTACCAATATGGATTCCGATCTGCAGGAGCTTTTGATAAAGCGAATGTCGGATGCCGAGCTTAAAGCCTTTCTCGATGAGCTTTTTGTCGACGATACCGTTGATATTATCGAGGAAATGCCTGCTAACGTTGCGGCGAGAATGCTTGCAAACTCCGACCCCGAAACGCGTGAGCAGATAAACAGAATCCTTCGCTACCCGAAGGACAGCGCGGGCAGTATTATGACCACCGAATACGTCCGTCTGAACAAAAATATGTCGGTTGCCGATGCCTTTGCGAGAATACGCCGCGTGGGCTATGAAAAGGAAACGATATACACCTGCTACGTTACCGAATCCGACAGAACCCTGGTGGGCGTGGTTACGGCGATGGATCTTATGCTTGCCGAAACCGACACGCTTATTTCCGATCTTATGGAAACCAACGTTATTTCGGCGAAGACCGACGACGAGCAAAGCAGTGTTGTTAAGAAGTTTTCGGACTACGGCTTTCTTGCGCTTCCCGTTGTAGACGGAAGCAACCGTTTGGTCGGTATCGTAACGGTAGACGACGCGATCGACGTTGCGCTCGAGGAAGCGACGGAGGACGTCGAAATGATGGCGGGTATTACCCCGACCGATAAGCCCTATCTCAAAACCGGCGTCGTTTCTACATGGCTTTCGCGCGTGCCGTGGCTTATGCTTTTAATGCTTTCGGCAACGCTTACCGGCGCGATAATATCGCAATACGAGGAAGCCTTAAGCCACCTCGTTATACTTACCTCGTTTATCCCGATGCTTATGGGTACTGCGGGTAACGCGGGCGGACAAAGCTCGGTTACTATAATCCGCGCGCTTTCGCTCGGAGACGTCGTTCCCGGAGATATTTTAAGAATACTCTGGAAGGAGGCGCGGGTTTCCTTCCTTTGCGGCGTTTCGCTTGCCGTTGTCGGATATTTCAAGGCGATCCTTCTCGACGGTGCCGATTCTCTCGTTGCGCTTGTCGTTTGTATAACCCTTCTTGCAACGGTCGTCGCGGCAAAGCTCGTCGGCTGCTGCTTCCCCGTGCTTATCAAAAAAATCGGCTTCGATCCCGCGGTGGTTGCAAGCCCGTTTATCACAACCGTTATCGATGCGCTTGCGCTCGTAGTATATTTCGCCGTAGCAACGGCTCTGATACCCACGTTATAAATCGTTTCGGAGGAAAAAATGTCGGTAATTTACAATTCTCAAACAGGTCAGTATTCGCTTCACACTAAAAGCTACAGCTATATTATGCAGGAGCGAGAGGGATTTTTGGTTCATCTTTATTGGGGCAAAAAGACTCTCGGCGATTGCACCTATATGTTCCGCGAGCAAGGCAGAGCGGCTTTTTCGCCGCGTATGGAAAACTGCGACGGCTTTATTCTCGATGATATTCCCCTCGAATATCCCTGCTGGGGCAGAGCGGATATGCGTACCCCTGCGCTTGAAATCACCAACCCCGACGGTTCTGTTATCGTCGATCTCCGTGTTGTCGGCAGAAGAATCGAAAAGGGAAAGAGCGGTATTAAGGGACTCCCCGCGGTATATATCGAAAACGAAAACGAATGCGAAACTCTTGTTGTCGAAATGTATGACAGCGTGAGCGATATCGCGGTCGAGCTTTATTACTGCGTGCTCGAGGAATACGATATAATCACACGCTATACCAAAATAATCAATAAGGGTAAAGAAGCGGTTACTATCGACGCGGCGGCTTCGGCGGCAGTCGATTTCGACCGTATCGATTACGACGTTATTTCCAACTTCGGCACCCACTGCCGCGAAAGAAATATCGAGCGCACACCGCTCAAACACGGCAGATATATTATGTCCTCCCGCCGCGGTGCTTCGTCGCACGTTCACAATCCCTTCCTTATTCTTACTTCTCCGAGGGCAGATGAGGTTTCGGGCGATGCTTACGGCTTCGTGCTTGTTTATTCGGGCAATTTCACAGCCGAAATCGCGGCGAACCAGTTCGATACCGCGCGTGCGGTCGTCGGTCTGAACAGCGAGGGATTTGCTTGGAAATTGGGCGCAGGCGAGGAATTTACCACCCCCGAATGCGTTATGAGCTATTCGAGCGAGGGCTTGGACACTCTTTCCTATAACTTCGCGAAGGTATTCCGCGAAAGACTTGCACGCGGCAAATACCGCGATATAAGACGCCCCGTGCTTCTTAACAGCTGGGAGGCGTGCTATTTCGGATTCGATTCCGAAAGACTTATCAAAATCGGCGATTCCTGCGCAGAGCTCGGTATAGAATTAATGGTAATCGACGACGGCTGGTTCGGCAAGCGCGACAGCGATAACTGCTCGCTCGGCGACTGGTACGTCAACGAAAAGAAGATGCCCGGCGGTATCAAGCGTATCTCCGACCATCTTAACGCAAAGGGCGTGAAGCTCGGCATCTGGTTCGAGCCCGAAATGATCTCGCCCGACAGCGATCTTTACCGCGCGCATCCCGATTGGTGCCTGCACTATAACAACCGTCCGCGCTCCGAGGGCAGATATCAGCTTATTCTCGACCTCACCCGTCAGGACGTTTGCGATTATATCTATGAATCTGTTGCAAAGGTGCTCCGCGAGGGCGGTATTTCTTACGTCAAGTGGGATTTCAACCGCAATATGAGCGAGGCGGGCGGCTCTCTGCTTGGCTCCGACCGTCAGAAAGAGGTCGATTTCAGATACTATCTCGGTCTTTATTCGGTGCTCGAGCGCCTGAACGAAGAATTCCCCGAGGTATTGTTCGAATCCTGCTCGGGCGGCGGCGGCAGATTCGACGCAGGTATGCTTTACTATATGCCGCAGGTATGGACGAGCGATAACTCCGATGCTATCGAACGCTTGCGTATTCAGTACGGCACCAGCCTTGTTTATCCGATGTCGGCAATGAGCGCGCACGTTTCGGCTTCGCCCAACCACCAGACAGAGCACGTTACCCCCTTCGATACGCGCTTCACGGTTGCGCTTACAGGCTCGTTCGGCTATGAATTAGACCCGACCGCGCTTTCTCCCGAGGAACAGCAAAAGGTTCGCGAAACCGCCGCGCTTTATAAGGAAATCGGCGGTATGCTCGCAAACGGCAGATACCACAGACTCCGCAACCCGCACGAAGAGCCCTGTTCTGCTTGGTGTACCGTTTCGCAGGATAAATCGGTCTGCGTTGCGGGCTACGTGCTTACCCACGTCCGTCTTTACGGCAATAACGAGCGTATTCAGCTTCGCGGGCTCGATCCCGACGCGCTTTATAAGGAACGCTTTAGCGGCGTTACCTACCGCGGCGACCAGTTGATGAACTTCGGTCTGCACGCACCCACCACGCTCGAATTCCACAGCATTCTCTGGCTTCTCGAAAAGGTAGAGGGTTAAAATGAATTTTCGCTCCGTGCTTTAAAGCGCGGAGCTTTTCTTTTTCGAACAAAAGTTCTATGCAATTTGCTCTTGCGATTATTAAATAATATGATAAAAATATGTCGTAACTATTGAAAAGCTTTTGGCAATGTGTTATAATATCGGCAAATAATAGGGGCATTGTAAAAATAATGCCGAAACAAAAATGGAGGTTTTTATGAAAAAGCATTCAAGAATCATTTGTTTGATCCTCGCAGTGCTTCTTTGCACGAGCATTTTCGTTGCTTGCAAGGGCGAAGAAGAAGGCACCTCATCCACTTCCACAGAAAACTCCAAGGCACCCGAAAGGGAATACAACTACGGTCCTGCAGACTACGGCGAATTTCCTTACAAAGATACGAAATACGACGATGATGAACCCGTTCGTATTCTCTGTATCAATACCGAACGTCATAAGCACGGTCTTATGCAGTTCTCCTACATCGAAGAGCTTGAGGGCAACACCATCAACAGTGCCGTTCAGGAAAGAAACAACTTTATCGAAGAAAATTACGGCATCACCTTCGAAGTAGACCCCGTTCAGTACCCCAACGAAGAAATTAAGATTCTTGTCGAAAGCGGTACCGACGAATACGATATCATCTCCGAATCGGTTGACCGTCTCGTTCTCGGCATCGCTTCGAGATATTATTGGTCGCTTGATGATATCATCGATATCAATCAGCCCTGGTGGGATAAAGAGGCGATCAACGCACTCACCCTCGGCGACAGACACTATATCCTCGCCGGCGACGCTATCCTCACCGATGACGACCACACCTATCTTACCCTTTACAATAAGGATATGTACAGAACCAACTCTGCACTTTCCGCAAACGGCGATATTTATGAAATCGTTCGCAACGGCGAGTTCACTATCGACCTTTACTACGAAATGTGCCGCGCGGTATCCAAGGCTGACGAAAACGGTCAGTGGGGCTTCAATGCAACCTACGGCAACCTTTCCCATGCATACGGCGCAACCATTATGATGAACGGCTGCGGAATCGCAACCGTTGCAAAGAACGAAAACAACGAGCTTTATATCAACGTTATGGAGCAAAACTCCGTCAACGCATTTAATAAGGTATACGAGCTTATGTCCGATACCCAGAACACCCAGCGCGCAGAGCTTATCGCAGGTCAGTCCACCTCTAACCCCTCGCAGTACGGCTTTGCAGAGCTCGAGGAAATGTTCTCGAACGGCAGAGGTCTTTTCTACAACACCTCCAGCCAGTCGGTATCCATTCTTAAGAGCGCTAACCTCGATTTCGAATTCGGCGTGCTTCCCATTCCGAAGCTCAACAAGGAGCAGGAAAATTACTGCAACACCGTAAACCGTTATCAGTCCACCGGTCTTGCGATCCCCTCGACCGTTCCTCAGGCACGTCTCGGAAAGATCGCTTTCGCGCTTCAGGCTCTCGGCTTCTATAACGCCGACGTTATCCGTGCGTACTATCAGACCACACTTCAGCTTCAGGCTGTTCAGTCCGACGACGATGCGGAAATGCTCGATATCGTTTATAACAACCGTTTCTATGATATCGGCGCTATCTATCAGTGGGGCTCTCTCGTAAATCTTTACGGTAACGTAATTGCAAACTCCTCCGCAAATACCCTCGTTTCCTCTTGGGAAGCAATGGAAAACACTGTAAAGACCGCGATGGAACAGGCTATTGACGATTACAACAACGCGGCTTAATTCGGTGGCTATATGTTTAAAAGAATTTTAACGGCGCTTCTTGCCGTTATGATGCTCGTTCCGCTGTTCTGCTTCAATGCATTTGCGGCGGACGAGGTCATCTCGGTCGGCAAGAAATACACCCTGGAATATTCCACGCCTACCGCAAACGCCTATCCCAAAAAGGCTTATAAGCAGGAAAAGGCACTCACCGACGGCAAGATCGCTCAGCAGGCTACCTATAGCGACAAGGCGTTCGTTGAGCTTTACCGCGGCACCTCGGTTTCGGTTACTATCGATCTCGAATCGGTTATGGCGGTAAGCTCGGTTACCATCGGCGAGCTTCAGAGCAAGGCGGCAGGTATCGTCTGCTCGCGTTATCTCGAGGTATACGTTTCCGAGGACGGAAACGTATACGGCTTCGCAGGGAAGGTAGAAGCACCCTCCTATGCGACCGAAGTCAATCAAAGACGCGTCGAGCTCAAGGCAACGCTCGATAAAGCCTATAAAGCACGCTACGTCCGCGCGGTATTCTCGAGCGACATTTTCACCTACGTTGACGAGGTATCTGTATACGGCAGCAAGGATATTTCCGGTGCGGCATCCGCACCGAAATACGAAAACAAGGATAAAAATGCCTTTTCCGGCGATATCGACGGTATAAAGAGCGTTTGTCTTATGTACGTTGCCTCGAACTACACCAAGGATATGATGAAGCCCTATTTCGCGTATATGCAGGGCGGCAAGCCTGTCGATACCATGTTCGATTCGCTTCTTTTCCTCGGTATGACCGAAACGACCTCGGACGACGGATTTATGCGTCAGCAGGATATGATCAACTTTGTCGATAAGGTAATGGCTCCCAACAACAATATGGGCGCACTCAATACCGTTGTCGGCGAATATAAGGACGATCTCGGTCTTGCCGAAGATTATAAGTATCCCGTTTTCTTCTCGGTTCCCAATATCGGTCTTTATTATAACAGCTTCGGCGAGATCGACGGTAATGCGATAACCTCTAATAACCTCACGAACCGTTCGAAGATTGTTAAATGGTATATCGACTACGTCGAAAAGACTTTTTCGGAAAAAGGCTTCGAAAATCTCGAGCTCAAGGGCTTCTACTGGTTTGCCGAAGCTATCAATTATCAGCAGTCCACCCACGAAGAAGATCTTATAAAATATTTCAACGATTATTCGCATGAAAAAGGCTATAAAACCATGTGGATCCCCTATTACAGTGCGGCGGGTATCGACGTGGCGAAGGGCCTCGGCTTCGATTCGGTTACTATGCAGAGCGGATACGCCTTCGACGGCGGCACCGAGGTCGGTCAGGCAAAGGCGGGCGTTTGCAACGATGCTGCGGCGGTTGCAAAGAAGCTCGGCTTGAACGGTATCGAATTCGAGCTCGATATCTATAAGAGCGAATACGCGAAGCGCTTCCAGAAATACGTAAGTGCGGCTTACGGCGCGGGTATAATGGAAAACGGCATGATAACGATGTATCAGGTCGGCGATAATCTTTATACCAGCTCTCTCGGCAGCGGCACGAGCAGAGGCGTTTACGATCTTACTTATCAGTTCATTTCCGGTCAATATAAGGAATCCGCACCCGTTATAAAAGAGGGTGCAACCGTTACTCTCAAGGTAGACGATATTACAAACGGTAAGCTCGTGATTACCGACGAGGACAGCAAGAAAACCGACCTTAAGATCGCGAATATCGTTAAGCCCGAAGGCGTATATTTCTTCGCAGAGGGCAACGGATATTTTGAGGTTCAGACCTACGGCTGCCAGCCCGGCACCTATAAAGCGAGTCTTTCGGTTACCGACGGCAACAACGAATCCAATACCGTCGAGATCACTATAATAGTCGAGCCTGCGGAAAACGCGGAAGCGAGCGATACAACCGACGCGGGCAACGGCGAAAACGGCGGCAATACTCTTATGATAGTTCTTATTATCATCGGCGGTGTTGTCATCCTTGCCGCAATAGCTTTTGCGGTGCTTAAACTTCGTTCTTCAAAAAAAGATAAAAAATAAAGTAAGGAGTTGTATCTAATTATGAAGAAAATTATCGCACTCGTTCTCGTTTGCTTACTCGCAGTTTCTTTCGTAGCTTGCGGCGGCAACGAAGACAATGAATCCAGCTCTGCTTTCCAGACCTCCTCCATGGCAGAAAAGTCCGAAGCAGAATCCTCTGCAGCAGAAAAGTCTGAAGCAGAATCCTCTACCGCTACGGAAGAATCCACCACTTCCACCGAAGAATCCGCTACCACCTCCGAAGGCGAAACCTCCACTGAAACCTCTGAAGGCGAAACCTCCGAAGACGAAGGAACCGTTACCGTTGAATACACCAACAAGTACGTTTCCTGGAAGGTTGCTACCGGTAACGGCGCAAGAGTTCCCAGCGTTCTTAAGGCTGACGATGCACAGGCTCTCAAGCTCTCCAAGATTAACGAAGACCTCGCTGACGGCGACAACGGCGCATTTACTTACACCTACGGCAGAAAAGTAGAAATCGGCAAGGATTTCGCAGTTGTTGTTGCTGAATACGACCACGAAACCTTCTCCTACGTTCGTAAGGAATACCTCGCTGCAGGCGAAGACCACGGCGACGTCAATATTCCCAAGGACGGCTTTGTAATCGCAGTTTGGAAGGATCAGACCGATAAGATCAACGGTATGTCCACCACCACCAATCCCTTGTTCCCCCACGGCTTCACCGCTACCACCGGCCTCGATGCTGAAATCAAAGCAGCTAAGACCGCTCCTACCATCGACGGTAAGATCGATGCTAAGGAATACGGCAACGTTATCTGGGACGTAACCCCCAGCAACACCCTCGTTTCCTACGCACAGTTCGAAAAGAACAACTACTTTGCAACCGCAAAGGTTTATATGTCCTACGATAAGGACTACCTCTACCTCGCAGTAGAAGTTGACTCTCCCATCCACGATAACGACTGCACTGCTTCCAGCGCAAGCGGCATGTACGACCAGACCTCTATCCAGGTTAACTTCGGTTCCTGCGGCAGAGATACCGACTACATCGACGAAAACTGGGACTGGGGTATCAATCCTACCTCCACCAACGAAAACAGAATGCGTCAGTACGGCTTCTGCTTGAACCCCGATTCCGGTGAACAGTTCACTTGCGTATGGCAGGGCGACAACACCAAGGTTTGCGATACCTTCTGCGTAACCCGTGAAGGCGAAATCACAACCTATGAAGTAGCACTTCCTTGGTCTCACCTCAACGATGAAGACGGCGAAGCTTTCGCACCCAAGAAGGGCGACAAGATTCAGCTCGCAGTTTCGTTCAACCTCGGCGGTAAGACCGTTGGTCAGTTCAAGAACGTAACTCTCCGCGACGGCGGCGGTATCATCGG
>JAGBWF010000111.1 GCA_017629895.1 Clostridia bacterium | reverse complement strand
TTATCGTTATTATAAGCGTCGCTTTCCGAGCTTTGCTGAGCTTTATCGAGACCGATTACCAAAACAACCTCGATATCATCGCGGAAACGGTATTCCTCGCCGTTATGGATGATAATATCGTTTTTGTAATCGGAATTGTCGAATTCGAAACGGCCGTTTTGGTTTTCCCAAAGAGCGAGTGCGAGCAAAACGGCAGACAGACAAAACACCACAACCAGAACTATTGCCGTGTAGCGAAGATATTTTCTTTTTGTTCCACTATCCATTTTACTCATTGTGAAAAACCTTTTATATTAGTCTTCGCACTTTTTGAGCTTGTAGCCGACAACGCAGAGAGAAGCGGCGGAAACTACCATAAGAGCAACGTAGATCCACCAATTGAAGTTATCGCCGGTAACGGGAGGCTTGTGGTTGTTGGTATCTACAACGATTGCAAAGGGAGAAAGCTCGTCAACAACGAAGGTGAGCTTATCGCCGTCAACCTTTGCGTTATCGATATATTCCCATTTGCCGTTATTGAGGTGAAGAAGTCCGACAAAGCCATTGAGGGTTTCTGTCTTAAGAGTGATGGTAAACGCGCCGTGCTCGTTATGAATTTCGCAGGAATAGTAGCTTACGTCGAAAAGGTCGCTTACAGCGAGATCCTCGGGGTTATAGCCGTTATCCTTAACGTACTTTGCGAAATCCGCGTTGAAGCTTGCGAGATCTTCGGTCGCAACGATCTGATCGTATGCACCCTCGATGATTGCTCTCTTTTCATCGCTGAGGGTATAGCGGTCAGCGTATGCGGTGATAACGAGCTTTGCGGTACATTCATGGCTGTTATTGCTGCCATCGATGAGCTCGGGCGCTTTGTTCTTCGAGGGGCTGATAACGAAGCTGCCGGGTTCTGCAAAAGCAGTTACGCCCAAGGTAGCAAGCATTACTACGGCGAGGAGGAAGATTAAGATTTTTTTCATAGGTGTTTTTCCTTTCGGGATTGATACTGTGTTATATATTATTCAAATTATAACCGAGAACCGTTTTTGAATAATCGGTAAAATCGCGAAGTAGCTCTTTTCCGAGCTTTTTTTCGATAACCGCGCACGCTTCGGAAATACGGGGCGGGCGGCTTACGGTATTATGGCAATCGGATCCGATGAAATCAAAGAATCCGTTTGCGAGAAGCTTCAGAGCTTTTCTTCTCGTTATCAGGTTCGAAAAGAAGCTCGCATTTGTCTGGAGGAGTATTCCCTCTTCGCGAAGCGAATCGATAATTCCCTTTTCCTGCATCGAAATATAGCGTTCGATATGCGCAAGGACAACCCTGCATTCACCCGAGCAGGCGATAGCGCGAAGCTCCTTTAATACCGATTTCGACCAGCGGTTAAAGGGCATTTCAAGCAAGAGGATATCGGTATTTCCGATACAAAATCGGGAAAGCTCGTTCATTCGGCTTATGCCGCCGTAATATCTGACCTCTGCTCCGAGAAGAATTTCGGGGTATTCCCCATCTGTGAGCGAGGAAAAAAGCTTTTCATACGACTCGTTTCTTCTTTCCAGAAATCTTTCGGGGGGATCGTTTTCGGCATAGAAATGCGGAGTCGCGGCAACCGTTTTGACGCCCTGGCTCGAGAGCATAGAAAGCAGTGAAAGGCTTTCTTTTATGCTTCGGCTGCCGTCATCGATATTGGGAAGAATATGACTGTGAAGGTCGATCATAGGCTATTCCATATCAACGTCACGGTGCTTTTCATCATGCCCGTAGTATTTATAATACTTATAGTATCTCTTGTATCTGTATCTGCTGTAGGATTTGCCGTTTTCCTTCGATTCGTTCATAACGCAGCCCAAAACTTTTACGTTCGAAAGCGAAAGCTGGCGGAAGCAATGCTCGAGCTCCTTCTTTTCGGTGTAATCCTGACGCACAACGACTATCATACCCGTGATATATTCGGATACGGCAAGCGCATCGGATACGAGATTCACGGGAGGAAGGTCGAGAATGATAAAATCGAAATTTTCGGCAAGAGCGTTGAGTGCGCGCTCCATTCTCTTCGAACCGAGAAGCTCGGAGGGGTTGGGAGGCAGCTCGCCCGAGGGCATTATATACCAATTTTCGTTTATCGTCGATTTGAAATCGCCGAGTCTCTGAGCTTCATAGCCCATAAGAAGACCGGTAAGACCGGGGGTGCTCTTTATCCCCATCTTTTTCGCGATACTGGGGATACGAAGGTCGCCGTCGATAAGCAATACTCTTTTTCCGCTTTCGGCAAGCACGTAGGAAAGGTTGACCGCCGTGGTGGATTTACCCTCTCCGCGCATCGAGCTTGTGATGCCTACTATCGGGCATTTGATGCCTGCGGGAATTGTGAAATTGAGGTTTGCTCTTAACAGCTTATATTGCTCGGTTGCGGTAAAATCAAGATTTTTGTGAAGCGTTTTTTGAGTGTTTACCTCGGGAGCAGATGAAGATTTATTGGGTTTCTTATTCATAAATCACTACTCCTTATCCTCGGCATTATCGGTATTATCGGCATATACCTTATTATTCTTATGATACCTGCTGTAATAATAGCCGTATTTTCTGTAGCCGTAACGCTTGCCGCCGCTGCCCTGCAAATCGGGCACCTTTGCAAGCACGGGGTATTTATAGTTATTAAGGATGTAGTCCTCATCGTGTATCGTATCGTCCATAAGCGCGGAGACCACGACGAACGCCGCCGCAATTAAGCCGCCGAGCAGCAAGCCGATCGCGGTATATTTCGTTATGCTCGGAGATACCTTCTGAAGCTCGGGTACTGCGGAGTCAACTACCTCCATCGAGGAATTTTCGATAATTTCGGAAATACGCTCGGGCAATACCTCGGCTATCGTGTTCGCGATACGCGCCGCCTCGTAAGGATCGGTGGTGGTTACCGTTACCTTCATGATTTCGGTTTCGTTCGAGGGGGCTGCCTTGATCATTCCCGCAAGCTGCTTATAGCTATAAGACACGCCCGACTTTTCGATAACGCGCTCGAGAGTGGTGCGGTTCGAAAGAATTTCGGTATAGGTCTTTACAAGGCTCTGCGCCGCGGTGATCTGCGAGGTGCTTATGCTGAAGCCGTTTACAGACACGCCGCCGTTATTAACGTAGAGCATAATAGACGAGGAATAACGCGGCTCGATGAAAAAGTTAGCATAGCAGAACGCCGAACCGCCCGCGATCAGAGCCGCGAGAAGCAACGCCCACGCTTTGTGCCAAAGCGCACGCAAAATTTGCATTACGTCTATAGTATAATATTCTTTATTTCCTTGTTCTTTGTTTATCTTTTGGGAATCCATTAGTGCTCCTTATGGCGTTTGTATTTTGATCATAGCAACCCAAAATACAAACACTTATCCATACTCATATTGATAATATCACCCAAACAAAGAAAAATCAATACTTTTCGGGAATTAATTCCGCAATAACAGTAGAAAAACCGACGGTTTTTCCGTCGGTTTCACAGCACTTTTTATAATTCCTTGCGCCAGACCGTTTTATTCATCCCACGGTCAGCGTATCATTTCGATACCCTTTTTGAGCGATTCGTAATCGAGCATTCCGCTGGTTGCGGCAACGATATATCCCTCTCGGTCGATAAGGTAGGTCGTCGGGAAGGCTCTGACCGAATAGGCGTTGATCGCATCGTAAAATTTATCGTAGACCACTGTGAAGGTATAATTATTTTCTTTTATATATGCGCTCGCCTTCTCTACCGTTTCGGTTTCGCCGTCGGTTGCGTTGACCATAAGAAAAACAACGTCGGGAAATTCCTCGGATGCCTTTTGAAAATCGGGCATTTCCTGCTTGCAGTAGCCGCACCAGGTCGCCCAGAAGTTAATCACGATAGGCTTGCCAATAAAATCCGACAGGTGCACGGTATTGCCGTTTTCGTCCCAAACGGTGAAATCATACGATTGATACTTCATCGGGGTGCTCTCAGCCTGCGATTCGGCGGCGGAACTGTTATTTTCGGGGGCTTCGCAAGCAGAAAGCACAAACAGCATAAGAAGTGCAAGCAGAAGCGAAATCAATTTATTTTTCATCGGTTTTCTCCTTTTAGAATTCATTTTCATCAATATATATTTCGGCAAAATGTACCGCTACGGCACCGTCGGCGACGGCGGTTACGATTTGACGGAGCTCCTTTGTGCGAACGTCCCCTGCCGCAAAAACGCCGTCGAGGTTTGTTTTTGTCGATTCGTCGGCTATAATATAGCCGTTTTTATCGGTTTCGAGCTCTGAGCCGAGGAAATCGGTTATCGGGCTTCTGCCTATCGCGACGAAAACTCCGTCGCATTCAAGCGCCTTCGTCTCTCCGCTTGCGACGCTTCTGATAATCGCTTGGCTCAGCTTGGGCTCGGCTTTCAGCTCGGCTATCTCGCTTTCGGGGAGAAAAATTATATTCTCGGTGCGTGCGATAGCTTCGCTGTAAAGCCTTGCCGCCCTTAATTCGTTTCTGCGGTGCACGAGGTAGACGGTTTTCGCGATGCGCGATAGATAGAGCGCGTCCTCCGCCGCCGAATTGCCGCCGCCGACAACAACCACGGTTTTATCCTTATAAAACCGTCCGTCGCAATGAGCGCAATAGTGCAAGCCTCTGCCCACGAGCTCCTTTTCGTTCGCAAGACCGAGCGGCTTCGGCGAGGCTCCCGTTGCAATAACGACGGTTTTCGCCTTATAGACGGCATTTTTGGTATTTATGATTTTTATCCTGCCCGAAAGCTCTGTAGATTCGACCTCGGCGTATACCGTTTTCGCACCGAAGCGTTCGGCTCCCTTTTGCATACGCATTGCAAGCTCGAAGCCGTCGATTCCGTTATCGAAGCCGGGATAATTGTCTATATCACCCGTTTGCGTCATTTGTCCGCCTGCGCCCATACGCTCTATAAGAAGCATATCGAGCCCTGCACGCGAGGCATAGAGTGCGGCGGTATAGCCTGCAGGACCTCCGCCGACTATTATTATATCGTATAAGTGTTCCATGATTTATCTCCTTTTTCTCGTTTTTATCGATATTTTTATTCTTTTTCGCCAACCGCATCACATTTTTTAATTGACATAGCGATTAGCTAAGTGTAAAATAAAGAAAAAACGGAGGTGTTTGATATGCCTGAATGTATTCACGAAGAGGTGTTCCGAAAAGCTTTTCCTTTTTGGGAGCGGCTCGGCAAAACCGAACGCGATACGCTTTGTGCAAGCACGGTTGCGAAAAGCTACAAAAAAGGAGTGCAGATACACGACAGCAGTGAATGCACGGGTGTTTTTATCGTTAAATCGGGCTGTCTGCGTGTATATATAATGTCCGACGAGGGCAAGGATATTACCCTTTACCGTCTGCATTCGGGCGAAATGTGCATGCTTGCCGCCTCCTGCGTTTTGCAAAGCATAACCTTCGATATTTTTATCGATGCCGAGGAGAACAGCGAATGCTACATTATCGGCGGACATGCCTTTGCCGCGCTATCGGACGAAAACCCCGAGGTAAAAATATTCTCGCTCGAAACGGCGCTCACCAGATTTTCCGACGTTATGTGGGTTATGCAACAAATACTCTTTATGAGTATGGACAAGCGTCTGGCGATCTTTCTTTACGATGAATCGGCGCGCATAGGCGATGACAATATCCCTCTCAGCCACGAGCAGATAGCGAAATATATGGGCTCTGCACGCGAGGTCGTTTCGCGTATGCTTAAATATTTCTCGAACGAAGGCATCGTTGAGCTTTCGCGCAGGGGTGTTAAAATCACCGACCGCAAGAAGCTCAGAGCACTCACCTTATAAAACAGCTTTGCCGCCCGCAGTATTTTTCTGCAGGCGGCTTTGTTTTTGTTATTTCAAAAGATCAAGGATTGCGTCCTTGGGCATAGCTCCCGAAACCTGCTTTGCAATAACACCGTTTTTCAGTACCACGAGCGTAGGGATGCTCACGATACCGAAGGCGTTTGCAAGCTCAGGCTCTTCATCGACGTTGATCTTACCGATGAGGTATTGCGGATTTTCGTTCGCGAGCTGTTCGACGATAGGGCCGACCATTCGGCAGGGACCGCACCAATCGGCATAGAAATCGAGAAGCACGGGCTTTTCACTGCTCTTAACCTGATCGAAATTGGATTTATTGACTTTCATTACAGACATTTTATTTTTCTCCTTTTTTATCGGGATTTCTTTTCCCTTTCTTTGTGCTTATTATACCCGAGATTTTTTAAAAGTTCTGTGACGAAATCACAAAAAACGATTTTTTATAAAAATTTCTCCAGCGATTCGAAGATACGGCGCGAAAGGTGTATTTTTGTGGGCGGATGGATATTATCGCTTTCGCATACGTCGGCGGATTTAACGCTTATAACGTTTTTCTTTTCGTTCTGTACCTCGGCTTGCGCCTTCTGGATATTGCTCCACGGCTCGCCCGCTCTGCCGATAAAATCGGCTATCTGAACGACAACGAAGGGGAGGCTTTCGTTTTTAAATTCGCTTCTCCAATGGTCGATAAGGAGCGAAAGCTCTTTTTTATATATACGCGATTCGGCAAGCGATGCATCGCTTTCGCCCTGATACCAAACAACGCCCGAAAGCGCAAACGGAATGACCTGAGAAAGCGCGTAGGAATATATAACTCCGTCGCCGTTCCAATCGGGATATTCGAAATGGTCGATGAATTTTTCTTCATCGGTAAGGACAATGCCGTTTTCGGCAAACAAGCCCTTTCTTACCCAGCTTTCGATAACCGATGCGCCCTGATAGCAGGCAACAACACCGACAGCGATATTCTTGCTTTCAGCGAGATAGGAGGCGGTATGGTAGCCTATCGCAGTCCAATCGCCCATATTATCGCTTTCGCATTTTACCCAGCCGTCCTTGAGCGAATAGCGTTCGTCGTTTTCAATCTTATCGGTAATCAAGAGCCTGAGTCTGTCGTCGGCAACACAGTCCGAAAGGTTAACGGAAGATTCCTTGAGCTTGAGTTGCATATTCGACTGCCCTGCAAAAAGGTATACCTCGCCGACATAGATATCTTTAAGCTCGGTTACTTCTCCGCCGCAAATAAGCTTTAAGCTATAAGGACCGCCGTATTGCATTGCGGGGAGCTCTATATACCATTCGTCGCTTTCCGAACGCACGATCGCTTCCATACCCGCAAAGCAGAGCTTTGCTTCGCCGCTTCCGTAACCGTAAATACGAATAGGCTTGTTTGCGGCAAAAACCATATTCGACGTAAAAATCTTATTAAGCTTCATATTTTTATAATCCTATTTTTTATTGTTCTTTCTTTTCATAGCTCCAGCACTTACAGTCAAGAGAGAGCTTTTCGCGGTGTCCGATTAAATTATCGCCCTCCGAATCCTCGGTATAATGAACGCAGTCGAGGCATTTATTTTTGACCGCTTCGGCAAGGCGTTTATCATATTCGGCGCGGGTAAGAACAGTGCCTTCCGATTCGTATATCGTTTTGAGCAAATTAACGTTGAAATAACGTTCCTTTGCATCTTCCTTTATAAAATACGGTTCAACGCAGTTTTCCTGATCCAAGCAGATAAGCTTTATGAATTTTTTGTCGGTCGTATTCAGATATTCGATAAAGGAATCGAGCGAGTTAACGTTTTCGGGGTAATAATAGTAGGCATAGTCAATTTTTAAAATTTTCATATTTTTCTCCTTGTTTATTCGAAGTCCTCCCTGTGCTGCATAAAGAAATCAAAGTATTTTCGCACGTTGGGAAGCTCGGTCAAATCGCACACGGATGCGGGATATGAATCGAGATTGTATATCTTCGCGTTGCTCATAGACAAAAATATCGGCGAATGTGTCGCAATGATAAACTGGCTTCGGGTTGCTCTCGCCGTAGCCGCGATATATTCGGCAAGCTGTATCTGAAGCTCGATCGAAAGGCTGTTTTCGGGCTCGTCGAGAAAATACAGAGCGTCGCTG
>JAGBWF010000110.1 GCA_017629895.1 Clostridia bacterium | reverse complement strand
TCGCCGTACTTTTCCTGATAATCGGAAAGTCTTTCACGCATATGGTTGAGAACGCGCTTGGAGAATTCCTGAGTCTCGACGCTTGTCATGTCCTTGCGGATCCACTTTGCGTTCAAGCCCGCTTCGTTCATACCTACAAGACCGATAGTCGAGAAGTGGTTGTCGAAGGTGCCGAGGTAACGCTTGGTGTAGGGATAAAGTCCCTCGTCGAGAAGCTTGGTTATAATGGTTCTCTTAACCTTGAGCGAGCGAGCCGCTACGTCGAGAAGGTGATCGAGACGCTTCATAAAGTCTTCCTCGTTTTCCGAAAGGAAGGCAAGACGGGGCATGTTAAGGGTTACAACGCCGACAGAACCGGTGCTTTCGCCGCTTCCGAAGAAGCCGCCCGACTTTTTACGGAGCTCACGGAGGTCAAGACGCAATCTGCAGCACATCGAACGAACGTCGGAGGGCTCCATATCGCTGTTGATATAGTTCGAGAAATAAGGAGTGCCGTATTTGCTGGTCATTTCGAAAAGAAGCTTGTTATTTTCGGTTTCCGACCAGTCGAAATCTGCGGTGATAGAATATGTGGGGATAGGATACTGGAAGCCTCTGCCGTTTGCATCGCCTTCGATCATGATTTCGATAAACGCCTTGTTTATCATATCCATCTCGGCTTTACAATCCTTGTACTTGAAGTCCATTTCCTTGCCGCCGACGATACAGTTAAGCTCTGCTAAGTCGTTGGGCACGGTCCAGTCGAGCGTGATGTTCGAGAAGGGCGCCTGAGTACCCCAACGCGAAGGAGTGTTAACGCCGTAGATGAAGGATTCGATGCACTTCTTAACCTGATCGTAGTTAAGGTTATCTACCTTAACGAAGGGTGCAAGATAGGTATCGAACGAGGAGAACGCCTGCGCGCCCGCCCATTCGTTCTGCATAATGCCGAGGAAGTTAACCATCTGGTTGCAGAGGGTTGCAAGGTGGCTTGCGGGAGAAGAGGTGATCTTTCCGGGAACACCGCCCAAGCCCTCCTGAATAAGCTGCTTCAACGACCAGCCCGCGCAATAGCCGGTGAGCATCGAAAGGTCGTGAATGTGAATGTCTGCATTGCGGTGAGCGTTGGCGATTTCGTCATCGTAAATTTCGGAAAGCCAATAGTTCGCGGTGATAGCGCCCGAGTTGGAAAGGATAAGACCGCCGACCGAATAGGTAACGGTGGAGTTTTCCTTAACGCGCCAGTCTACGTTTTTAACGTACTTGTCTACCAATGCCTTATAGTCGAGCATTGTGGACTTCATATTACGGAGCTTTTCGCGCTGACGGCGGTAAAGGATATATGCCTTTGCGACGTCTGCATAGCCTGCCTGTGCAAGAACTGCTTCGGCAGAGTCCTGAATATCTTCAACTGCGATAAGTCCGTCCTTGATTTTGCCTTCGAAATCCGAGGTAACTTTGAGTGCGAGGAAATCGATAACGCTGGGGTGGGTGGGTCTGCCGCAGGCTTCGAACGCTTTTGTCAGCGCAGCCGCGATCTTTTTGATGTCAAACTCTGCGGTTTGACCGTTCCTTTTAACAACCTGATACATAATCTGTTACCTTTCTATATGTGTTTTTTTATTTTTATCAATCTGTTTTGCCGCCCCTTCTCGCGTCGGTCGGCAAGATAGAGGATATCATAATATAGAGCTCTTGTCAATAGAAAAACACAAGATATTGTGGTTTTGTTAGTTTGCACAATATCCTGTGTTCTTTTTGGCTATTTTTTCCACGCCTCGAAATAGCGCGTTAATACGGTGCTATACTCCGCGCAGCTCGGCTGTTTTTATGTATTCCCTTACTGCCGCAAGGAGTTTTTGCATTTCTTCCTTCGAAAACGCCTCGAGCCCCTCGGAAATTATATCGCCCGAATCGATAAACTGCTGTATAAAATATCTTTTCGCACCCGAAAGCCATTCGCCGATTTCGATAAAATCGGACACAATATGCAGTCCCTTAACCGCAGTCGTGCGGAATTCGTAATCGATTCCCGAGCCCATAATAAGCTCCGTGCTCTTTATCATCGGGGCAATATCTATATCTTGTATGCCGACCGCCCTTGCATAGCCCGACTTGCCCGACTTTATATCCATTGCGATATAATCGACCAAGCCCTTTTCGATAATTTGCGAAAGCCTTTCGGGGTAAAAGCCGTTGGTATCGAGCTTTACCTTATATCCGAAGCTCTTTAAAAATTCGATAAACTCTATCGCGTCCTTCTGGGCAAGCGGTTCACCGCCGGTAAGACAAACGCCGTCGAGGATCCCCTTACGCTTCTGCAAAAACGCGGCAAGCTCTTCTTTTTCTATTATATTTTCGGGCTTGCGCACAACAAGTCCCGCATTATGACAGAACGGGCAACGCAGATTACAGCCGTGCGCAAAAAGCGTGCAGGCAACGTAACCGGGATAATCGAGCAGAGTGGTTTTTTGCAATCCTTCAATAAGCATATTTTCACCTCGTTTGTATTATATTACAAAAATGTGAATATTTCAACCGCACACTTGAAAAAAACAAATTTTTATGTTATACTGTTTACACCATTAGAACTCGAGGAGGCTTTATGAAAAAACGATACGCGTTAATTATTCCGCATATTTTAGGGCTTGCAACCGTTCTGCTCTTCGTGGCAATGGGCTTTTC
>JAGBWF010000109.1 GCA_017629895.1 Clostridia bacterium | reverse complement strand
GTTTTTAAAACCTCGGGATCGATTACAACGCATTTAGGCTGATAGAAGGCGCCAACAATGTTATTAACCCCCATAAAATCGATAGCCGTCTTTCCGCCTATCGAGGAATCGACCTGCGAAAGCAGGGTTGTGGGGATATTGTAAAAATCTATTCCGCGCATATAGCAAGCCGCGGCAAAGCCCGCAAGGTCGCCCACCACACCCCCGCCGACCGCGACGACACAATCCGAACGGGTAAAGCCGTATTCGACAAGCCTTGAAAGCAAAAGCTCGAGATTTTTTATATTCTTTGAGCTCTCGCCCTGAGGTAATGTAACGGTATATGCTGTTTTGCATTTCTCGGCAACAAGACCCAAGTATTCGACGGGCACGCCGTCATCGGTAACTATCAATACCCTGCGGTCGAGCGCAAGATATTTATCTACCCGAGACAGAACGCCGCGCTCAAGAATTATATTATAGCTTCTCTGTGCCGCTTTAACGGAAATTTCCATAATTTATCTCCGAATTTAAATCTTAATCTCTTTTTCGTAGGTAGCGATGATCTTCACGGTGTTACAGCAGGCGTTGAGGTCGGCAAGCATCGCCTTGCCCTCGAAGGTTCCGAGATTTCCCTCGCCCTCTGCATAGAAATAATAGTCCCAGGAAAGCTCCTTTGTGGGACGGCTTTTCAGGGCACGGAGATTGAAGCCGTGCTCACCGATAACCGAAACGGCACGTCCGAGCGAGCCTGCCGTGTTTTTGACGGTAAAAAGCATTATAAACCGCTTATCGCCTGCCTGATATTCGCGGTGATTCTTCGAGAATACAGCAAAGCGCGTAGTATTACCCGATGCCTCGTTGATATGTCCCTCGAGCTTGCAGAGCCCGAATTTTTTAGCCGCCTCTTCGCTCGCGATAGCCGCGATATCGGTTCTGCCCGATTCTGCAACCATCTTTGCCGCAACCGCGGTGTTTACCGCCTCGATCTGCTCAAAGCCCATTTTTTCTATATAAGTTGCGCATTGTCCGAGCGCCTGAGGATGAGATATAACCTGCTTTATATCGCCGATGGAAACGCCTTGCGGCGCAAGAAGATTGTGAACGATTTCTGCCTCGTAAACACCGTTGATATAAAGGTCTCCGAAGAAGGCAAGATCCAAAACCTTTCCGACGTCTCCGTTGAAGCTGTTTTCGACAGGAAGCAAGGCGCAATCGCACTCTCCGTTTTGCACGGCATTATAAGCCGCTTTAAAATCGGAATAGCCTACGCAGGCAGCATCGGGGAATATCTTTTCCGCGGCAATATTCGCAAACGCCCCCTCGACACCGCTGTAAGCAACCCGCATCCCGTCCAGAAGCTTATGCTGAAGCTTTTTCGATATATCTATAGTGCTTTTAAGAAAATCCACGTAATAAGGACGGAACTCATCGGATTCGACGGATTCGGAATTTCTTTTTATAATTTCCGCCTCTCTTGCGATATCGTCTATCGGCAAGCCGTGCTCTTTCTTGTATTTTGCAACTATTTTCACTGCTTCCATTCTCTGCTCGAACAGCTTTGCCATTTCCTTATCAGCCGCATTTATTACGTTGCGCGCCATTTCAAGCTCTGTCATACCCTTCTCCTTTAAAACAAAAAATCCGCCATTCGTATGCCGAAAAATGCATAGCGGATGCGGACTGCTGTTTGATATAAAGCAAATAGCTTACGAAGCAAACGAGCAGTCCTTTTTAAAATAATAAAAATATGCGTTGAAGAACATCCCGTTTACTCCTTTCATTTTAACATTGTTTTGCTTTATCATAATACCGTTTTAACGATTTGTCAAGTGCTTTTTTGAAAATTTATGGGATTAGAGCCAACAACGTTTGCAAGTAGATAGGTCCTTTTACTGCTTTAGTTTACCGCAATACTTGATTTTTTATAAATAATTATGTATAATATAAATATTAATTGGTTTTAGAAAGTGAGATATGCAAGTATGAAGTATTCGGAAATCACACCTTACATATCGGAAATGGCAAAAAAATCCGCCTGCGGCAACCATATACAGCCCGAGATGTATATACACCACAAGGTAAACAAGGGACTTCGCGATATGAGCGGTAACGGCGTTGTTACCGGTCTTACCGAGGTTTCTACCATAAACGCAAAAACGGTTAACGAGCTCGGCGAAACAGTGCCCTGCGAGGGTCAGCTCTATTACCGAGGCATCAACGTACGCGAGCTTGTGAAGGGCTTTCAGGCAGACAACCGTTTCGGATTTGAGGAAACGGTATATCTCCTGTTGTTCTCCGAGCTTCCCGATAAGGACGAGCTCGAAAGATTCACAAAGGAGCTCGCGAAATACCGTTCTCTGCCCAAATCGTTCGTGCGCGATATGATCTTAAAGGCTCCCGGCAAGGATATGATGAATATTCTTTCGCGATGCGTTCTCGCGCTTTATGCATACGACGACAACCCCGACGATATTTCGGTTCCCAACGTTTTAAGGCAAAGTCTGCAGATGATATCGATGTTCCCTCTCCTCGCGGTATACGGCTATCAGTCTTACCGTCATTATCACCGCGGAAAGAGCCTTCACATCCGTTTGCCGAAGCCTCAGTTCTCTACTGCAGAGAACCTTTTGCACATTCTCCGCAAGGACGGCGAATTTTCGGATCTCGAAGCAAAGATACTCGATCTTGCAATGGTGCTCCACGCAGAGCACGGCGGCGGTAACAACTCGACGTTTACAACACACGTCGTAACCTCTTCGGGTACCGATACGTATTCGTCGGTTGCGGCGGCGCTCGGTTCTTTAAAGGGACCCCGACACGGCGGTGCCAACATAAAGGTTGTAAAGATGTTCGAGGATATGAAAAAGAGCATCAACGTTAAGAAAACGGGTGAGATCGAGGATTATTTAAAGCGCTTGCTCGACAAGCAGGCGTTCGACAACGCAGGGCTCATTTACGGTATGGGACACGCGGTATATTCGCTTTCCGACCCGAGATCCGATATCCTTAAGGAATGTGCAATGCAGCTTTCCAAGGAAAAGGGACGCGAGGAGGAATATGCTCTTTACGAAACGGTTGCGAGGCTTGCACCCGAGCTTATTGCCGAAAAGCGCAAGAT
>JAGBWF010000009.1 GCA_017629895.1 Clostridia bacterium | reverse complement strand
CGACCACGATGCTGTCGAGAGAGATATCAATGATGCACGAGAGGAATTCAAGGGCAGGCTCGTTATATTGCAGGGCATTGAGCTCGGTCAGGCAACGCACATGCCGAAGGAATCGGATTTACAGCTCGCAAGCCGTCCCTATGATATCGTGCTCGGCTCGGTACACGCGGTGCGCGGTATAATCGATTTCGCCGATACCGACATAAAATCGATGCAGAAAAACGAATATATAAGGCTTTGGGAACAGTATATCGAAGAAATGCTCGATACGATCGAATGGGGCAATTTCGACGTGCTGACTCATATAACCTATCCAAAACGCTATTATCTCGGAAACGGAATAACCGATTTTCCCGATATAAAGGGCAGGGGCAGGGAATATTTCGAGCCGATCTTGAAGGCGGTAATAGATAAGGGCATTACGCTCGAGTGTAACACCTCGGGCTTGCGTCAGGCTATGGGCGAGTGTCTGCCCAACGAGGATCTGCTCAGGTTTTATTACGAGCTCGGCGGCAGAGATATATCTATCGGCAGCGACGCTCATAAGGCGATAGATATAGGAGCGAATTTCAAGGACGCGTGTGAAATGCTCACAAATATAGGTTTTGAAAAGCTGGCGCGTTTTGAAGCACGCAAAAAAGACTTTTATAAAATTTCGGAGGAATAAAATGAAAGAACGTATACTCGCATATCTCGAAAAGGATTCAAGAATAACCTCCTCGGATATCGCAACAATGCTCGGCGTATCCGAAGCCGAGGTAAAGGCAATAATCGAGGAATGTGAAGCCGACGGAACCATTCTCGGCTATCGCACCGTAGTAAATTGGGAAAAGACCGGTAAGAACGGAGTAACCGCGCTTATCGAGCTCAAAACCATTCCCCAGAGAGATAAGGGCTTTGGCTCGGTTGCCGAGTGTATCTGCAATTTCCCCGAGGTAAAATCGGTTGCTCTTATGTCGGGCGGCTTCGATCTTGCGATAACCGTTGAGTGTGCAAATATGCGCGACGTTGCGTTTTTCGTTGCCGAAAAGCTCGCAACCATCGAGGGCGTTACCGCAACGGCAACCCACTTCGAGCTTCAGATTTATAAAGAAAACGGCGTCGTCTACGGCACCGAGAAAACCGATAAAAGAGGAAACAGCTGGTGAAATTCGACGTTTCAAAGTGCCTCCCGAGCAAGATTACCGAAATAAAGCCCTCGGGTATCAGAAAATTTTTCGACCTTTTGGGCGAAATGAAGGACGTTGTCGGTCTTACCGTCGGACAGCCCGATTTCGATACCCCTTGGCATATTCGTAACGCAGGTATCCGCTCGCTCGAGGAAGGACATACCTATTATACCTCCAATAACGGCATTATGGAAATGCGTGAGGAGATTGCAAACTATCAAAAGCGCCGCTTTGGTCTTGAATACGATGCGGCAACCGAAATTATCGTAACCGTCGGCGGCAGTGAGGCTATCGACCTTGCTTTGCGTGCGCTTAT
The DNA here is from genome assembly GCA_017629895.1 of Clostridia bacterium. Lineage (GTDB taxonomy): Bacteria > Bacillota > Clostridia > Oscillospirales > CAG-382 > Coliplasma. The sequence continues at coordinate 19,290 of JAGBWF010000009.1, read as the reverse complement.
CGAGCCGGGCGATGAGGTTATCATCCCTCAGCCCTGCTTCGTTTGCTACGAGCCGCTTGCAAGACTTGCGGGCGCGGTTCCGATAACGCTCGACCTTTCTGCCGATAACGGCTTTAGGCTTACGGCGGATCAGTTAAGGTCTGCTATAACCGAAAAAACAAAAATGCTCATTCTCGCCTTTCCGAACAACCCGACAGGCTCGGTGCTTCGCAGGAAAGACCTCGAGGAAATAGCAGAGGTGCTCAGAGAAACCAATATAGTCGTCCTTTCCGACGAGATATATGCCGAGCTCACCTATGGCGAAAAGCATATCTCTATCGCTTCGCTCGAGGGAATGCGTGAGCGCACGATAATCGCAAACGGCTTTTCGAAGTCCTATGCTATGACAGGCTGGCGAATGGGCTATACCCTTGCGCCGAAATATTTTACCGAGCAGATGGCGAAAATTCATCAATACGGCATTATGAGCGCACCTACGACAAGCCAGTACGCTTCCATCGAGGCACTTAAAAACGGTGATGCCGATATCGAATATATGAAAGCCGAGTACGAGGCACGCAGAAGACTTATCGTAAGCGAGCTTAACCGTATCGGTATCGAAACCTTTATGCCCGACGGCGCGTTCTACGTTTTCGCCGATCTGCGCAAATTCGGTATCGATGACGAAACCTTCTGCGAAAGACTGCTTTATGAGCATAAATGCGCAATAGTTCCCGGCTCTGCTTTCGGCGAGAGCGGAAGGGGCTTTGCAAGGCTTTCCTATGCATACTCTCCCGCGCATATACATAAAGCAATCGCCCGTATCGAAGAATTTATAAAAACCTTATGAAACTAAACGCTTATGCAAAAATAAATCTCACGCTTGATATTCTCGGAAGCAGACCCGACGGCTTTCACGAGCTTAGCTCGGTTATGGTGCCCGTAACGCTTTGCGATAATATTACGCTTGAAAAAAGCGAAGAGCTTGTTTTTGATTGCAATATAAAAGAGCTTTGCTCGGAGGACAACCTTTGCGTCCGAGCCGCGAAGCTCTTTTTCGCAACCGCGGAAACGGAGGTTTATGCGAGCATATATCTCGAAAAAAACGTTCCGTTCCCCGCAGGGCTTGGCGGAGGAAGCGCGGATGCCGCTTGCGTCCTCGATGGGCTTAACCGACTTTTCGGCGAACCGATAGAAAGAGAAAAACTGTTTTTGCTTGCCGCCGAGCTCGGCTCGGACGTTCCCTTCTGCCTGCTCGGTGCGCCTGCGCTTTGCGAGGGCAGGGGTGAGCTTTTGACCGAAATAAAGGGTATGCCGACATTTGATGCTGTTATTGCGATAGGCAAGGCAAGGCTGAAAACCCCCGAAATGTTCCGCGCGTACGATTCCGCGGGCTTGCCTCCGCGAAGCGACAGCAAAAGGCTTTTGGCGGCGGCAGAGGCAAACGACAGAAGTGCGCTTATTGCATCGCTCGGAAACGCTTTTGAGCCGATAACCGACGTTCTCGCGCCCGAAACCAAGCTTATACGCGCCGAAATGCTGAAAAGCGGTGCGCTTGCTTCGCATCTTTCGGGAAGCGGTCCTTCGGTTTACGGCATATTCGAAAGCGGCGAAATCGCGAAAGAATGTGCGGAAGCTCTTAAGAAAATGGGATATTTTGCGGTATACTGTCAAACGGTTGGCAGATAAATTATGAATAAAAGCTTCTTTTTCGGGGCAATAATTTTTTCAAACCGAAAAAGGAGATAAAAAATGAAATTAAGAACTAAAATCATCGCTTTGCTCTGCGCCTGCTTTTTGCTTTTGAACATAGTGGATATGGTTATTCCCGGAACCGAAGCGCAGGTATACGAAAATACCGTGCGATTGCATATTCTGGCAAACGATAACGGCGAAACCGCACAAGGCATAAAGCTAAAGGTGCGCGACCGTATTCTTGCCGAATACGGAAGCCTTTTCGATGAAAACGGAAATATCGACGCCGCAAGTGAGACGATAATTTCTATGCTTTCGGATATCGAAACAACGGCAAACCGCGTGCTCGACGAAAATCTTGCGGGCTACAAGGCGCGGGTGCTTTGGGGGATAGAGGAATATCCCACGAGAGCCTACGAGGGCTTCACCCTGCCTGCAGGAAGATACTGTTCGCTCAGAATAGTGCTCGGAAGCGGAGAGGGCAACAACTGGTGGTGCGTGCTGTTTCCTCCGCTGTGCACAAAGGCATCGGGGGACGAAGGAATATCGGTTTCGGGTGTAAAGGGCAATGATTCCGAGGTATTCACAAAGAAAAAATACACCTTCCGATTTAAATTACTTGAAATTTTTGGTGGTTAAAATGCTTTACCGTATTATTGGCGCCGCAGGAAGCGGAAAAACCGAAGAAATGCTGAAAAGGCTCGGCATCGCGCTTAAAAAGGGCAGACGATGCTTTGTTATCGTGCCCGAACAGCAATCTGTCGCGTATGAATCTATGCTTTGCGAACGCTTCGGAGATAAGGTGAATATGCTTTGCGAGGTTTTGAACTTCGAGCGCCTTCCCAACCGAATTGCGCGCGAATACGGCGGTCTTGCAAGCACTAATATAGATAAAGGGGGCGCTTGCGCCCTTTTGTCGCTTATATCCGAGGAATTGAGCGGCAGCTTGAACGAATATTCGTCTGTGGCAGCGGATTCGGATTTTGCGCGCTCGATGTATAATCTTATATCGCGTATGAAAATGGCGATGATCACTCCGCAACGGCTCAGAGAGGATGCCGAAAGCAAGCTTACCGACGACGAGGAACGCATAAAGGCGAAGCTTCTTGATATCGCTTTGATATATTCGGAATACGAAAAGCACTTCGATTCCGAGCTTCGCGACCCCCGTGATGCGCTCACAAGGCTCGCAAACGAGCTCGAGGAAAAGTCCTTCTTTGCAAACGCGAGCGTATTTATCGACAGCTATTACACCTTTACCGAGCAGGAATATGCGATCATAAAACAGATTATAAGGCAGAGCGACGAGGTGTGCATTTCCTTTACCGTCGATGAAAGCAGAGGCGCGTTTGAAGAAAATGCAAGGGCGGCTGCGCGTATCGCGGCATTGGCGCACGGTAACTGCGAAAATATTCCTATGGATATCCCGAAGCGTGCGAAAAGCGAATCTATTCGCTATATCGAGCGAAATTTGTGGAAGAGCAACGTTCCTGAAATGAAGAGCTTCGACGGTTCTATTCGTCTTATCTCCGCCTCAAACCGTTTTGACGAGGCAGAGGCGGCGGCATCGGAGATACTGTCTTTTGTCCGCTCGGGCGGCAGATTTCGCGATATAACCCTGCTTACCGCTTCTCCCAATGCCTATTCCGCGATAGTCGATTCGGTATTTTCGCGTGCGGAAATTCCGCTTTATACCTCGGCAAAGGAGGAGCTTGCCTCAAAGCCGCTGTTTTCGTTTATGCTTGCGAGTCTTTCGGTTGTTATCGAGGACTTTTCGCTCAGAAGCATTAAAAGATACGTTAAAAGCGGATATACCGACCTTACAATCGCCGAAAGCGATGCGCTTCTAAGCTATGCGCAGGCGTGGAAGCTTCGCGGAAAAGCTTGGTATAACGGCTTACCCTGGACTCTTGACCCCGAGGGATACAGAGAAGGCGACCTTACGGAGCGCGGAAGCAGACTGCTTTCTCTTGCAAACACCGCCAGAGATAAGATCGTCGGTCCGCTCGACGCCTTGCGGGAATCGCTTTCGGGCGAGCTCACCGTCAGAGATTCGCTTAAGGCGATTTATAACCATCTGATATCGATGGGCGCCGACGAAAGACTGCGAAAAAGCGCGCAAAGACTTCTCGAAAAGGGTGAAAGAGAAGAGAGCGAGCGCGAGATACAGCTTTGGAAATTACTTATAGATATTATAGATCAGCTCGAAAGCCTTTGCGGTGATAAGAAAATCACGCCGAAGCGTATGCAGAGCCTTATCAAGCTTATGTGCGATAACTATTCGCTCGGTGCGATACCCGCCTCTGCCGATTCGGTTACCTTTGGCGACGCTTCGCTTATCCGTGCAGGCGGAAGCAGGCTTGTTATTGTTCTCGGCGTTTGCGACGGTGAATTTCCCGCATCTGTCAAAACCGGAGGGTTTTTCGACAGAACAGAGGCAATAACGCTTGAGGGTCTCGGCTTACAGCTTGCGGACACGATGGAAAAGCAGATAAATACCAACCGCTTTTTCGTATATCAGGCTTTTGCCGCGCCTACCGAAAGGCTTGTGCTCACCTGCCCGAGAAGCGAGATAGGAGGCGGCGATCTGCGTCCTTCTGCCGCTTGGCTTGCGGTAGAAAAAATGATACCCGAGGAATCACGCGAGGTTATCGATTTTTCGAGCGGAGACCGAATTTACTCGCGTGAATCCGCCGCGGCGGCGTTTCCGCAGTTTGCCGAGAGCGAAAAGCGAGATGCTCTCGAGCAGGTGCTTACTTCGGCAAGACTTCCGTTTTTCAAGGAGTTCCCCGAGGTTACCCAAAAGGAATCGCGTATCGAATTCGGCGAGGATATTTTAAAGCTTTCGCCGTCGAAGTTCGAAACCTATGCGAAATGCCCCTTCTCGTTCTTCGGAAACTATCTGCTTGACCTGCAGGAAAAGAAGCAAAACGAGTTTTCGATGCCCGAGATAGGCAACTTCGTCCATAAAATTTTAGAGCTGTTTATGCGCGAATGCGTTAAGAGCGGAAAATTTGTGCGCCCCGATGACGATACGGGACGAGCACTTGTCGAAAGGCTTGCAGAAAGCTATTTTACCGAAGTTATCGGCGTGCAGGCGAAGGATGACAAGCGTTTCCTGCACGTTTACAAGAATATGGTTAAAACGATAGCCTTTGTTGCCGAAAGTCTTTGCAACGAGTTCGAGGAAAGCGATTTCCTGCCGGTTGGCTTCGAATTCAGCATAGGACTCGGGAAGGAGGATATGAAGGCTATCGAATATGACGTGGACGGAAAGCGCGTCTTACTACGCGGATCTATCGACCGCGTCGATATCTATACCGAAAAAGGCGTAAAATACGTTCGTGTTGTCGATTATAAAACCTATGATAAGAGCTTTTCTGCCGACCTTGTCGCATACGGCCTCGACAGCCAGCTTTTGCATTATCTTTTCGCTTATTGCAAAAACAGCGGTGCAAAGCCCGCAGGTGCGTTTTATTATACCGTCGTACTGCCGAATATTTCGATAAACGGCAGAGAAAGCGAAGAAGAAATCGCAAGGCAGATAGAAAAGAGTATAAAAAGAAGCGGAATAGTTATAAACAACACTAATATCGTATATGCAATGAGCCATGATTTTTCGTTTGTTCCCGTTAACAAAAAGGACGACGGAACGCTTTGGCACAGAGGAGAAGCAAAAAGGCTGTACAGCGATGACGAATTTACCGATCTGGAATCGTTGTTGACCGATAAAATCACACAGCTATCGCGTGAGGTATTCTGCGGCAATATGGATATTGATCCGCTCGATATCGAAAACGTTACAACAAACCCCTGCAAATATTGCAGGCTTGGCGACCTATGCCGAAACAAGAAGCAGGAAGAGGAGGATACCGATGGCGGAGACGAATAAAAAACCAGACTATACACCAATGCAGCAACGCGCTATCGATACCCGCGATAAAACTCTTCTTGTCAGCGCGGGTGCGGGAAGCGGTAAGACGACTGTGCTTACACAGCGGCTTATAGAGTACGTAAAATCGGGCAAAAGCGTTACCGACTTTCTTGTGGTTACCTTTATGAAGGCGGCGGCGGCAGATATCAAGCGCAAGCTGTACGATGCCTTGCTTACCGAAACGGTGAACCACGCGAACGACGATAAGGGGGCGCATCTATACAAGCAATCGCTTCTTGTGAGCGAGGCAGATATATGCACGATATCCTCGTATTGTCTGTCGCTGGTAAAGGAAAATTTCGCAACGCTCGGAATTTCTCCGAATATTCGGGTAATGGACGAGACCGAGGCGGCAATGCTTATAAGGCGCGTTGCCGATGGGCTGATCGATAAGGGTTATGCCGAGGAGGATAAATCCTTCCTGCTTATCGCGGATAATTTCACGGGAGATAAGAACGATACCCCCCTTGCAGATTCGATGATAAAGCTGTATAATTCGCTTCGCGTTACTATCGGCAGGGAAGAAATGCTTCTTTCCTGCGCCGAAAGGCTTCGCACAGAGGCAGAGGTTATAAAAAGCGAGGGCTTCTTCGCTTCCGAAACCGGCAAGGCTGTGCGAAAAAGGCTTATCGGATTTTACGATGAATTTATCGAGGAGGCAAACGGTATACGCGATTTCGCCGAAACCGTTGCGACCGAAGAAAAATATCTCATTCCGCTCGATAAGCTCGTAGAAGCATTCGAAGCGGTTCGTGCTTCACTTGATGTGAATTATGTAAATTACTGTACTGCCGCCGAGCACGCGTTTGATAAGATATCCCTTGCGAGAAGCGGATGTGATGCCGACAGCCGCAAGCTGATCTCGGCTATGAAGAAGAGTCTGATGGACGCACACGGGAAGGTTAAAAAGCGCTACGTCCGCGGCGATGATGAGTATAATGCCGCAAGCTTTTTGCAATGCGCCGATATAGTCGTCGCGATAAACGGATTCCTCAATTCTCTCGAAAAGGGGTACGAGTCCGCCAAGCTCGAGAACGGCGTGCTCGACTATACCGATTTCGAACAAAAAGCGTTGCAATTGCTTGAAACACAAGACGAAAACGGCAATTACGTTCCGACCGAGCTTTGCCTGAAAAAAAGCAAGGCATTTACCGAAATACTTATCGACGAATATCAGGACGTCAATCCGATGCAGGACAGGCTGTTCAGATTGCTTTCAAACGACGGACAGCGTTTTATGGTCGGCGACGTCAAGCAGAGCATATACAGATTCCGTAACGCTTATCCCGATATCTTCCTCGGCTATAAGGAGGAATACCCGAGTGTTATTAATTCCGACGGAAGCAAGACGGCTTGTATCTTCCTGCGCGAGAACTTCCGTTGCGGTGAAGCTGTAATTAATTATGTAAACTTTCTTTTTGAAGCGGTAACCGAAAACACGCAATATTATCGAGAATATGACGGCGAGTGGCTTGTAAAGGCTACGAAGCGCAACGATATGAAGCATCCCGTAACGGTCGCGGTCGCCGACAAAACCAAAGGAAAGGTGATCGAGGCTCGTCGCACCGAGGCGGAATATATCGCAAGCGAGATAAAGCGGCTTATGCTCGAATCGACCGACGATGAGGGCAATCGCTTCAAATATTCGGATTTTGCGGTTATGCTCGGCGCGATGAAGGGATATTCGATAGAATACGAAAAGGCGTTCCGCAGATTCGGTATACCTTATAAAACCGAAATTGCCGAAAATTTCCTCGAAAATCCCAATATAAGACTCGCGGTTTCGGCTTTAAGGGCGATAGACGATCCCACAGACGATATTTCGCTTTGCTCCTTGATGAGAAGCCCGATATCGAGCTTCGATTCGAACGATCTGTACAGAATCAGAAAAAGAGCAGCGGACACTCCGTTTTGGTACGCGCTCTGCAAATGCGCTTCACCGAAGCCTAGGCGTGAAGAGGGAAGGAAGTATAAATTTCGGACAGATTCCGGAAGCAAGGGTCTCGTTCTGCGTGCAAGAGAGTTTATAATACGTCTTAACGAATGGCGTAGCGAGAGCATCGGCGTACCCTGCCGTGATTTTCTCAAGGGCTTTTTCGTTTCCTCGGGGCTTTTACGCATCGCCGAGGCGGACAACTCCCGCGAGAGCCTGCTTTTGCTATTCGACTACGCATCGCGCTACGAAACGCCTCAAAATCACGGCCTTTCGGGCTTCCTCGATTATCTCGACGAGCTTTCGAACGGCGATAAAACAATATCCGACGCCGCACACGGCGGAGACGAGGACGCGGTATCGTTTATAACCGTCCATAAATCGAAGGGACTTGAATTTAAGGTCTGCTTCCTTGCAGGATGCGAAAAGAGGTTCAGGGGAACGAAAAATACCGCCGATATAAATCTGCTTCGCGGCAGAGGTATATATTTCCGTCTGCGCGACAGAATAAAGCTTACCTCGTTCGACCCGCTTTGCAATATAAACGCCGCCGACGAGGAGCGTGATGCCGCAAAGGGCGAGGAGCTTCGTAAGCTCTACGTTGCGCTTACGCGTGCAAAGGAAAGGCTTTATATAACCGGCAGTGCCGACGAGGGCTGGCGCGACAGGCGCTATACTCGCGATTCGGCTCAAAGCTGGATGGATATGGTGCTGTATGCATCGTTATCCTTCGGCGAGCGCGAGTATTTTAACGTTCAAAGTATCGAAAAGGTGTCGGGCGGGGGAGCTTATTATAACGAATCGAAGGCGAAAACCAAGGCTGTAACCGACGAGATCATAGAAATCGCTTCGTTTGAATACCCGTATAAAAAATCGGTGGAAGCCGCGGCGAAAATTTCGGTTTCCGAGCTCCGCGAGGGACTTTTGGAGGACGACGAATACAACCGTACGAGCCTTTCTGTACCGATTTCACGCGTTGCAATAAAGCCTGCTTTCGCTTCGCAAGGCGCAGATACCGCCGCAGATATCGGTACCGCTAATCATTTGTTTATGCAGTTTTGTGATTTTGCGAATATCGAATCGAACGGTATCGAAAACGAGGCGCAAAGACTTCTGGATATCAGAATGATATCGAAGGAGCAGTTCTCTATGCTGGATATCAAGGCTTTGAAGGCGTTTTTTGCAAGCGAGCTTTATACTGCGATCAAGGCGTCTCCGAGGGTATACCGCGAGAAGCGCTTCTCGGTTTCGGACACCGACAAGACGAGCGGAGAAAAAATGCTCGTTCAAGGTGTTATCGACTGCTTTTTTGAAAATCCCGACGGCAGCTATACCGTTGTCGATTACAAGACCGACAGGGTAAAAAGCCTGCAGGAGCTTGTTGCGCGCCACAGAATACAGCTCGAATATTATAAATGGGCAGTAGAGCGTATGACCGAGCGAGGAGTTGAAAAAGCGCTTCTCTATTCCTTAGCGCTTAACGACTCTATCGAGCTATAAAAAGAAATGTCAACCGTATACAAATAAACGGTTGACATTTTTGCTTTTAAATGTTATATTATTTCGGAAGGGAAGTGGAGCATATTGAAAAACCGCTTAAAAATCATAAATATGACGCATATTGCATTATACTCCATAGTGATTACGGTATGCTCGTGGATAGCGATACCGACTAATATGCCGATAACTCTGCAAACGCTCGGTATCTACTTCGTGATTTTCTATGCAGGCGGCGGAAAAGCGACGTTATCGATATTGGTGTATATCTCGCTCGGACTTATCGGTCTTCCGGTATTTGCCGGCTTCAATACGGCGTCCGTTGCATTTGCAAGTCCCGTTTCGGGTTATATAATCGGTTTTATCGTTGCAGGAGGGCTCTATTTTGTTGCAGAATTGATTTTCCCGAAGGCGATGAAAAGAGGGCTTGTTAAATATTCTGTTGCGGCCGTGGGGCTTCTGAGCTGTTATGCGCTGGGTGCATATACCTTTTATCTTTGGCTGGAAGGCGAGGAAGGGTATTGGAGCTGCTTCTTCGGACAAATTCTGGTTTACGGCTTGGTGGATACGATAAAGATAGCCTACGCCGCTTTTTTGAGCAACTACTTAAAGGCTGTCAAAGCTTAACGCTTATTTCGCCGCTGTTGAGCAACATTTTTTCGCCGTTTTCGGCAATAACCGAAAGCTCGCCGTTATCGTCGATAGACTCGGCGGTTGCGGTATAAAATATTCCGTTTCTTGTAAACGTGATCCTTTTTCCCAAAACGAGCGAGCGCGCTCGGTAATCGTTCATAAAATTTTTATCGGGGAGCTTTTCGCAAAGCTCCTTTATATTTTTGAAGATTTCCGCGATAAGCCTGCAACGGTCGGGCTTACAGCCCAAGGATGCGGCTATACCGCCTAACTCCTCGGGGAAGATATCGGTCGTGAGGTTGATTCCTATGCCGATAATAACCGCCTGCACGCTTTGGCTTTCGAAATCGGAAACCGCCTCTGTGAGAATACCGCAGACCTTTTTGCCGTCTATAAAAATATCGTTCACCCATTTTATCTGCGGCTTGGTGTCGGTGGTGTGCTCGATCGCCTTGCAAACCGCAACCGCGGCGGCAGACGTGAGCGCGGCGGAATCCGAAAGGCTTGCGTTCGGATAAAGCACGCAGGAAAAATACAATCCGCTTCCCGAGGGGGAATAGAAGCTTTTGCCTCTTCTTCCTCTGCCTGCCGTTTGCGACTCCGATGCGAAAACGGCTTCGGCGGACAGACCCTCGTTAAGAGCGCGCTTTGCTTCGGTGCTTGTCGAGTCGATGGTTTTGAAAACCTTTATTTCGGTACCGTCGTCCCCCAAAGCCGCCCTTATGCCCGATTCCGAAAGGATATCGCATTTCGGATCGAGACGGTGCCCAAGGTTGTTTACCGAGCTTATTTCATAGCCCTCGCTTTTGAGCGCGTTTATACATTTGGCAACCGCACTGCGCGAGACCCCGCAGGATGTCGCTATCGCCTGCCCCGAAACGTAGTCGCCCTTATTGGATTCGAGAATATATATTATCTTATCGCGTAATTGCATATTTACACCTATAATATTAAAAGCCCCTATATACGATATACGGGGCTTTTATTGATTAACGGAGACGTTCTTCCTTGAAATAAAGACGCTTCGAGGGGTCTTCGCTTTCCTCTGCGATATCGCTGTCATCGATAGAAACGGCGCTTACAAAATCCTCGGGAACGGAATATTCGAAGGTTTTCACGAAAATTTCGCAGATAGATTCGGCGTGGAAGGCTTCTTTGAGCTCTTCCTTTACGATTTCTTCCTTCTCGCCGTTGCCGAAATTCTGTATCAATCCCGCAAAGAAGCTGTCTGATCCGCTTTCTTCGCCCGATTCATCGATAATTAGGGATTCTTCGATGCTTTCTTCGGTCAAATCCGAAATCTCTTCGCTTTCATCAAGGCTTTCATCGCCGGAAAAGGTATCGGATTCCTCGGAGGAAACGAGACTTTTAAGATATTCGTTATATTTCTTTTCGGTAACGTAGGTCATTTTGATACGGTAGGTTCCGTTTTTCATTTCGGAAACCTTTTCCTCGGGAACCGAAACGTTCCAGTCCTCGCCGGGCTCAAGCTCGGCAAACGTGCCGCTGTAAAGCTTGGAAACAGCCGATGCGTTACCGTATGTATAACTGACGTCGCAATATTCGATCCAGCCTTCCTCGCTCAGATATTCGATCTTGCCTGTCATTTCGGCATTTTCGTAGAAAAGAAGGGTCGAGCCTGCTGTGTTGCGGACCGAGATAATAACCTCGTTGCTGCCCGATTCGGTTTCGCTGACTATAGCGACTGATATATCCTGACTTTGCCATAAAAGGACCTGCACTGCCAGAGCGGTGAAGGCCAACATAAATACCAAAGCTAACGTTATTATTGTCAAAACGGTTGACTTTCTGCGTTCTATTGCATATCACCTCGAATGATAATATAACATTATATTTATATTTTGTAAATGTGTTATTTTAACAAAAAATCACCTTTTCCAATCTCCTGCATAGAATAGTATTGATAATATCAAACAATAATTCCGAGTTACTTGATATTATCGAAAAAGGAGGAATTATAATGAATGAAAAAAACGGCCTGCTGAGCGGGCTTTGCGGCAATACCAAGGAACAGCTTTGTTGCATAAGCGTAGATAAGGTATTCGATTCGGCACGCGATAAGGACTGTCTCGAGGACGTGCGCGTACACCTTTGCGACATGGGGCAGGAGATTATCGACAGAGCGAGCGCGGTTCGCTGTAAAAGCGTTGAGGTGCTCAATACGGGTATAAACATCGAGCCCGTACCCTTCAATAAGGGCTTTTATCAGGTTACGGTCCGCTATTACTTCTGCGTTACTCTCGAGGCTTGCGTTTGCGGCGGCAGAGTGCAGGAGGTAAAGGGACTTTGCGCATTCGACAAGAAAATTATTCTCTACGGCAGTGAAAAGAACGTTTCGGTATTTACTTCCGACCCCGAAAACAACTCCTTCTGCTTTGACGAGCGTGAGCTCCGCTGCGACAGCGAGCCTACTCTGCCCACCGTTGTGGTTGAGGTTGCAACGCCTATCTGTCTCGATTGCAAGGTTGTAGAGCGTTGCAGACCCTACGGCCACTGCTGTATGTGCATCGACGCTATTCCCGACCGTGTGAGAGCACGCTTCGACGGCAGCTTTGTAGACGGCGTCGGTGCAAACAATCTCTATATCACTCTCGGCGTTTTCTCGGTTATCAGAATGGAGCGCAAGGTACAGCTTATGCTTCCCGCCTGCCATTTCTGCCTGCCCGAAAAGGACAGCAAGCCCTGCAATAACGACGATCCCTGCTCTATCTTCGGAAAAATGCAGTTCCCCGTCGGCGAGTTTTATCCCTACGCCGAGGACGGACGCGGCAATAACGACCGTTCAAGCCAGAACGGCAAGGGCTGCTGCGACAAATAAATGCGTGCCGCCGCGAAAAGTTTTCGCGGCGGTGCTTTTTTGTGCGTGAGCTATTGCAAAACGCGAATAATTGTGTTATTATGTTAGCATACTATTTATCGGAGGTAAAAAATGGAATTTATAGAGGTGTTGAACCAATATCAGCACATGCAGGGCTTTTCGAACGGTAACGGCTATATGTATTGGTCGTTTACCGATACCGTTGTTAAAACAACGATGAACGGTATCGTTAAATGTCAGGTACAGATCCACGGAGGACATCTCGGTGATATCGATTACCACGACGGCAAAATCTATGCATCCTATCTCAAAAACTCGCTTCCCGGACACGCTTGGGAGGATTGGACCGGATTTAAGATATACGTTTTCAACGCAGACGATCTTCACGTTGAAAAAATAATGAATCTCGATATCTGCGATTACTATAAGAGCATCACCTGCACTCCCGAGGATACCCGCGGCTTCCAGGGCATCGACGGTGTTACGATAGCGCCCGACCCCAAGACAGGTGAAGACAGATTGTTCGTTGCCTGCGCGCTTTATACCGGCGAAAAATACAGCAATCAGATAATTCTTCAGTTTACTCTCGACGGTGTTTACGAAACCGAATACCACATCCCCACAGGCAACACCGTTTTCGGTATACAGAACCTCGATTACGATGCTGAAAACAAGGAATTCTGGTTTACAACCTACGGTCCTTCTCAGCCCTATATGCCCAGAGAAATGCTGTTCTGCATCTCGGGCGACCTCAGCACTATTTTGCGTAAATACAATTATTCCACGCCTTACGGCCTCGACTGTCTCGGCAAGGCGGGCTTCTACGGCTCGGTTCACACCAGAAAGGCGAAGAAATGCGGCGGTATAGCATACCGTTGCGATGAAAGCTTCTTTGCAACCCCAAAATCTCCTCAGGAGCTTGTTGCGATGAAGCTGGAGGCAGAGGCTCTTCTCGAGGACTAAGCTCTTAATAATCACTGAAATTAAAATCACCCTGTTGCGATAAACAACAGGGTGAATTTTTTATTCAACAGAGGCTTCGTCTTCGCTTATTTCCTCGGAGCTTTCGGCTTCCTCGGGGGAAACGTCGGGCTCGACCTCCGAAACCGTCGCGGCTGAGAACGCCGGCTTGGGCTTGGGGACGTCGAAATCGGCTCCGCAATCGTCATAGAAATCAAAGCCGAAGAATTTGGTTTCCGCCTTGTGCTTTCTGATAAGCTTGAAGTAAGCCATATAAAGCAGGAAGAGAGCGAATGCGACGAGCGATATCCAGACACCGCCGGGAAGCTTGATATCCTTTTCCATAACCGTAACGGTGCTCGAAACAAGGAAGCCGGGGGTGGAGTATTCGAAAACGATTTCGTTTTCGCCTGCTTCACATTCAACTGCCACAAAGCCGTAGGTAACGCGCAAAACGTCGGTTTCTTTGCCGTTTACGGTTGCGCTCCAGCCGTTTTCCTCATAGGGAACGCTGAAATATACTATATTGGGCTTATCGAGCGTGATTTTTGCATTAAATCCGTCGCTCGAATAGCTGAATTCGCTGCAAGCCATTTTTCTGCGCTCTGCAACCGATTCTTCAAAAACCTGACTGCTTGCAAGAACCTTGTCGGGATAATTAACGCGAGTCATAAACTGCGAATAATAATCGACATCTTCATCGGGAACGACGAGATATTTACAAAGCATTTTATCGCGGTTTTCTTCGATATATGCCAATTCGAAATCCGAAACCGTCATAAACTCACTGTATGCAAAGCCCATCGGAATAAAGTTTTCGTTGATATAGATATCGTATCCGTTCTGGGATTCGAGATAGCTGAAGCCGTAAGCGTTGTGCTTTTCGGTGTAGGTTCCGTCTTCTTTTTCCTTGCGGTTGTTTTTGCTCGACTCGATAAACGAATATTTCGTCGAGGTGAAGGCACGCAAGCCGTAAAGCGAGCTTTCCGCGCGCGAGCCTACGTTACGGGTTACGCCTATCTTGGGATAAAATTCCATTATAGAGGGCGGAACGACGGTGTGGAAGCACTCGATGGTAGGATAGTTCCAGAAAATACCGAGGTTATCGATCGTCGAGGTGCTCGCGGTGCGGAAAAAGTCGATACGGTAAAATTCATCGTGAGGATCGGGCAAAATTACCTCGCCCTCGATACACTGATCTACAAGGAAATGACTGCTGTAGGAATATTGCTTGCCGTTTGTGATATGAACACAGCCGTAAAGCACCGTCATACCGCACACGCCGTACAGAAGTGCGCGCTCAAAGAGCCTTGTGCCGCGGTATCTGCGGATAATATAGGCGGTAAGAGCGATGCCGAGGATCGCAATTCCGACGTAGAGCCAGAATCTGAAGAGATAGGGGGGATAACCGAGTCCGAGGTCTCCGTCCTCATTTTCGTGCCAGATAAGACCGAGCGGGACTGCTACGACCGTGCAGAAGAAGACCATCAATGCCGTGGGAACTCTCCATTTCGTTCTCTTGTCCTCAAGAGAAACGACAGTCGCAAGCACGAACATAAGGATCATCATATACAGCCATCGCGCATAATATGAGGAGTTGAAAAGGAAGAACGAGCTGTTGAGTATGGGAACGAACGAGAAGATGACAAGGGTTATCATTAAGCCCTTGAGCCATCTGCGCTTTTTAACCGTAAAGGTTGCGAAGACGCCGGAAAGCGCAAACATCGGGAGATACATCGAAATAGAAGCCCATCTCGTTTCGTGGCCGCTGAAGAAGTTAACGCGTGAGGGGATATCGGGCGGGAAGAAATAGGATTCGAATATCTGTCCGTATCTTTGCCAATAAAAGTTTCCTTTAAGGCGCCATACAAAGAGCGATTTGATAGAGTCGCGCGCGGCATCCGTTTTGCCTGCTTTTATATATTCGATGATCTTTTCGATAGTGCCGGTATAGGAATTCGAAATTCTGTCGTTGCCCCTCAGCGCCGTTGCGGCGGGAAGGAAGATGAACATCGACATCGCAAATCCGAGAACCGCCTCGATTACAAGCCCGCCGAGCTTGCCGAGCGTGATTTTAAAGGATTTTGTGGGCAGTCTGAAGAAGAAATAGAGGAAGCAGAAGACTACCTGACCTGCGAACATAAAATAGTTTATAAGCGCGTTTATCGTTACCGCGAGAGCGAACAAGCCCTTACGGTCGTTCTGCACGAATTCCTCGACACCGATAAGCAACAGCGGGAAGAATGCGACTACGTCGTGGAACTGATTGAAAAAGGTGTTGTATATCTGGAAGCCCGAGAAGGAATAGAGAAGCGCACCGATAACCGCATAATTCTTGTTCTTAACGAATCTTTGGAGATAGGCGTAGGCTATGAGCGCGGCGACGATATATTTTACCATATACATCGGCGCCATAAGATAGGGAGCCCAAGTAGAAGGGAAGAGGCACATAAGCCAGAAGAAAGGGCTTCCGAGCATATAGTAGGAATAGCTGCCGATAAAGTTCGAGCCCATATCGGTTACCCAGTCCCAGCCGAAATCGCCGTTTCTGACCATTCTTACACAGTTTTCATAGAAGCATATCTGCTGTGCGTTGTAATCGCCGTAATAAAGAAATATAGGCGAGCCGGTCTTTATCCATTCGAAGATAACGAACGGTACGGTTATGCAGGCAGAAACTATGAATGACCACAAAAGCACCAAGCGGTAAAAGCGCCAGGGGCTTTCGGGGTCGAATTTAAATTTACTTTTCAGTATATTTGCAACCGACATAGAGATTACTCCCAAAATAAAACTTATACATAAACATTTTACACCTTTTAAGCCCGAAAGTCAATAATACATTCTCTCAAAAAGCAAATTGGCGTATATTGCAGGTTGACTGTTGGCGCAAATATGTGTTATAATTGAAAAAATATCTTTTCGGAGGCTTTTGCTTTGAAAAAAATACTTTGCGTGCTGTTGAGCCTATTGCTTTCAACCGCTGTTTTGCCGGCTTGCGCCGCGAGCGGCGGCGATCCCGCGCCCTACCTCGCGATAGACGGTTATTTGTATAACGTTCTCGAAAAAACCTCGAGAAGCGATTTCGAAAAAACGGGCTATAAGCTCGATTTTTCGGATAACGAATACGTCGCTACCGGCGATATTGCGACCGATAAAAACGGAAAACGGCTTACCGTGGTCATATACGGCGATGCCGACGGAGACGGCGAAACTACGGTTTACGATTACCTTCTCGTAAGGCGCTTATATATGGGCACCGTAAAGCTTGCGCCCGTTTTCGAGCTTGCCTGCAGGATGGAGGAGACCGTAACACCCTACGATTACATTCTGGTAAGGCGCCATTATCTCGGAACCTACGTTATCGGCACCGTTCCGCACCGTACACCCGACCAAATACCCGAAATCGAGGGGAACGGCATAAAGATTGCCTATATTCCGCTCGATAACCGTCCCGTTAACAAGGACCGTGTCGAATATCTTGCCGCTTCGGCAGGCTTCGAGCTGCTTATTCCCGAAGAGGACCTTTACCGAACCGCGCTTGATAATATGACACCCAACTCCGACGGCTCGACGATAGGTAACCGCAAGGCGCTTTTGGATTGGCTTAAATCTGTCGAAAACGAATGCGATTACTTCGTAATATCTCTCGACCAGCTTATATCGGGCGGCTTGGTTGGCTCGCGTTATCTTTCCAATACCGATCTTACCTTCGAAATGGAGGTAAGCGATTACATCGTCAAGCTTGCCGCAAACAAGCACGTCGTGCTGTTCGATACGGTAATGCGTCTTGCTTCCACCGTGGGATATCAGGGCTACGATCTCGATACCTACAATATTCTTCGCTCTTACGGACAAAAGGCGAGAAAGCAGTTGAGCGGAAGCGAGCTTACCGTCGAAAACATCGTTGCAGGCTACCGTTACGATAAAAACGGCAGAGAAATATCGGTAAATCTTCCGAAGGAGGTTGTCGACAGATACTTCGCCTCGCGCGAGCGCAAGCTCAGAGTAATGGACTACCTGCTTACCAACGCCTCCGAAACGATCGAGCGAATATACGTCGGCGTTGACGATTCTTCGCCCGAAATCACCGTACAGACAAACGAAATCAACTATATAACCGCAAAGGGCGGAGATAATCTTACTCTGTTCGCGGGCGCGGACGAGCTCGGGCTTATGGGTATAGCCGCTGTTGCGACCGACGTTTACGGCACGGCGGAATGTAAGGTAACCTATTTCGGCGAGGGCAAGGATTGGGCGGCAGACGGTTTCGATACCGCTACCCTTGCAAGCAATATCGAAAACCACTTTAATTCTATCGGCGCGACTATGAACAGCGAAAACGAAAATGCGCTTCAGGTGCTCGTGCTTACACGCTCGAACAGCGTTGCGACAAATGCCGATAAGCTTATGAAGCAGGCGGTCGAAAATATCGAAAAGGGAATACCCACCTGTATTATCGATGCTTCCGATAACAATAGCACGCTCCCGCAGAAGATGCTCGATTACAAATACGATATTGCAAAGCTTTTGGGTTACAGTAACTGGAACACCGTAGGCAACGCGATAGGAATTGCGCTTTCGAATGCCGTTGCGAGATATGTTTATATCACAAGGTCGGACGTAGTTACAAAAGAGTCGAACGAGGCGTTTCTTAAAACGCTTACCTTCTCGCTTATAAAGGATATTTCTTACAAGCGCAAGGGAATAAGCAATCTTTCCGATAAATCGGCGTACGGCCCCGCAACCATTCTTTCGCGTATCAATTCATCGCAAATACTTGTCAAGGATCTAAAGTCCGAGGCGCACGGTAAGGTTAGCGTGTCGAATTTCCGTTACCCCTGGAACAGAAGCTTCGAGGCAACCTTCGATATCACCGTGAAATGACGAATATCAACGCATAAAAAAATCCCGACGGACTGTATAGTCTGTCGGGATTTGCTTATACTTTTTTAGCCGATAACGACCGAGTATTTTGCAGAGTAGAGCTCGTAATCCTTTTTAAATTGCTCGTCGTTGCCGCTCTTAACGCTGTTAAGGTATTTATGGGTTGCAAATTCGCCCTCTGCAACCTCGATCAAAGCAACCGCAATATTGGAGCAGTGGTCGGAAACACGCTCGAAGCAGTTGATAAGGTCGTTAAGGATAAATCCGAGCTCGATAGTGCAACTGCCTGCTTTGAGTCTGGAAATATGGTTGCTTCTCATAGAAGCGGTAATGCTGTCGATTACCTGTTCGAGCGGTTCAACCTTGCGCGCGAGCTCGGTATCGCCGTTTTCGAATGCGGTAAAGGTTATTTCGATAATTTCGCGGAGCGCGGCTTCTGCTATTGCGACCTCTTTTTGTGCTACCGCAGAGAAATTGAGCTTTTTATCGTTGAGCTCTTCGGCTGTTTTCGCTATTTCGACAGCGTGGTCGGAAATACGTTCGAAGTTACCGATAGAGTGAAGCATTGTCGAAACGTTCTGAGAGTCGCGTTCGGTTATATCGTCGCTCGAAAGCTTAACGAGATAGGTACCGAGCTTATCCTCGTATTTATCAACGATTCCTTCGTCCTCTACAACCTTTTCGACAAGCTCTTTGTCGTAGTTGTTCAGCACGCTTATCGAATCGAGCAGAGCACTTTTTACTACACCGCTCATTTTTACGGTAATGTTGCGGCATTCCGAAATAGCGATAGCGGGTGTCGCAAAAAGGCGTTCGTCAAGAAATGCAACGTGCTCTTTTTCGTCCTTCTTGTCGGGAATAACCTTGTTCGCAAGCGCAACAAGCGCGTTCTGGAAGGGAAGAAGTATTGTTGTGGTGAATAAGTTGAATATT